>JANPOJ010000677.1:0-2450 GCA_031427935.1 Ilumatobacteraceae bacterium
GATGGCGATCGCGCCCAGCACGAAGTTGGTGGCCAGGGCTGCCGCCGTGTCGCCGGCGGGCAGCACCTTGTCGACCAGGCGCACGAGCATCGGGTACGTCGGGAAGAACGCGGCGCGGGCATCTGGCACGAAGTACGTCACATGGGGTTGGACGTGCCGCGGGTAACCGTCGCGGACGATTCGCAGGTACCAGATGCCGTCCCACGACGACAGCACGTCGAGCATCGGCCCGAGCGCCGACTTCGGCGTCGCTCGACCGACCAGGTTTGGATCGGCAAAAGGGATGTTGGGCAGCCCTTTGACCTGGTCGACGTCCTTGCGCAACTCGGCCGCGACGATTGCCGCACCGGCCAGCACGCAGAGACGTGAGTAGATGTAGACCAACCCGGCCTTGCGCAGGATGCGATGCCAGGCTGTCGACGGGTCGTCAACGGCAGCGTGCTGTGGTCCGAAGGTTTCTGTCATTGGTGGTCGACGGGCCTGGGAGGGCCGGACGAGAAGCTAACAGAGGCCACCGTTCACCACTGCGCCATGGGCAAGATTCGCTGCCGAGGCCCGAATGCCGGCGGCCGGTGGCCATCGAGTTGCAGCAATCGCACGACCCGACCGCGTTGACCTGCGTACGGTTCGAGCAACTCGAGCATGCGCTCGTCGGTGCCCCGGGCCTCGCCGGCGAGTGCGAACGACACCAGGTTCTTGAGGTGGAAGTCGCCGACCGCAACGGCGTCAGGGTCACCACTGGCCGAGGCCAGGACCGAGCCGATCGTCCATTGCCCGACTCCGGGTAGCAGCGCCAACTTGGCAGACAGCTCGGGAGCAGGCAGTTCGGCCCAGCCCCACAACTTGGTTGCGTGCTTGGCGATCGCACGCAGTGCCTCGGCGCGCTTGGCCTCGATGCCCAACGGATGAAACCACCACGCCGGGTGCGCGGCGAGGGTGTCGGGCGACGGCGGCAGGATCAGACCAGGCGGTCGTTCGCCGACTGGGCCGGGCGCCGGCTCGCCGAGCCGGTGGCACAACCGATGCCACTGGCGGATGGCTTCGCCTGCGGTGATCCTCTGGCCGATCACCGTGGGCGCGAGCTCGTGATACAGCATGTGACTGGCCCCGAAGCACAAGTCGGGGTGATTCCGCTGGGCGCGCAGCACCGAGGGATGGGCCTCGACAAAGCGATGTCCTGGATCGTGCGCGCCGATCATCGCGGCCACGCGCCCCAGCATCCACTCCCGGCCTTCACCCCACGCCTCGGCCTCGACGGTGTCGCCGCGCCACGTGATGTGCAGGGTCGCAGCTCCGATCGGCGTGAACGAAGCCCTCCAGAACTCACCATGCAGCAGCCGCGTCGTGGGGTCGCCCGACCCGAACCGGTACGCCGAGAGGCATGCTGCTACGGAGCTGCGCCTCCCGGCTGTGCTAACACCTCTCGCCACGAGGCGACGGTAGCAAGTGGGTGTGACAGTAGCCTCGGCCGCTGTGGTGGAGACCGTCGTTGGACAGCCCGAGGTCGGGCGGGACTTCCGAACGAACCTGACGGCAATCGTCGCGCTCGGGGCGTTGTGGCGAATGATTCGATTCATCGCGACCAAGTGGGACACGCGCCTGCTGCTGAACGACTCGCTCTACTACAGCGCCCAGGCCCAACAACTGGCCCATGGCGTGTGGTTTCGCGAAGTGTTCGTCGACCAGGCAGGTGCAGAGCACGGACCATTGACTTCGTCGCTGATGGCGCTCGTCAGCTGGGGGAGTGATCCGTTCAATCGGCAGCGAATGGTTACGGTCGTCTGTGGTATCGCAACCGTGGCGATCATCGGGTTGGTCGGCCGGCGTGTCGGTGGCAACCGTGTCGGACTGATCGCCGCCGCGGTCGCCGCCGTCTATCCGAACCTGTGGATCAGCGATGGCTTGGTCATGTCGGAGAGCGTCAGTTGCCTGCTGATCGCCCTGGCATTGTGGGCGATCCTGGTGTGGGTCGACCAGCCCACGATGCGCTCAGCGATGTTGATCGGCGTCGCCATCGGCCTCGGCACCTTGGCGCGCAGCGAAGTAGTGCTGTTCGTGCCGGCGGGCGCCGCGGTGATCTGGGTCGTCGGCCGGCGTGCCGCTCTGGCGCGCCCGTGGACCCACGTGCTGGCTGCTGCCGGGGTTGCGCTTGCACTGCTGGTGCCGTGGATGATCTTCAACCTGGTGCGCTTCGAGAAGCCCATCGCCTTGACGACCAACGAGGGTGGCGCATTGCTGGGCGCGAACTGCCCCGACACCTACTACGGGCCGGCCCAAGGCGGCTGGTCGCTGCTCTGCCTGGTCGACGACCCGGGCAACAATGCCGACGAGGACACATCGATGCGTGCAGCCCGCCAGCGACGCGAGGCGCTCAGCTACGTGTACGACCACCTGTCGAGCGCGCCGCGCGTCGTACTGCAACGTGTGGGACGGTCACTCGACCTCTTCGC
>JANPOJ010000678.1:0-4121 GCA_031427935.1 Ilumatobacteraceae bacterium
GGTTTCGTCACGGACGATTCGAGAGGGGTGGGGCCGGGTGGTCGGTGGGTTTCGTCACGGACGATTCGAGAGGGGTGGGGCCGGGTGGTCGGTGGGTTTCGTCACGGACGATTCGAGAGCGATTGGGCTCGGGCTGCGTGCTTCGGGTCCCGCTTCGGGCTGCGTGGATGGGCTCGGGCTGCGTGGTTTGGCCCGTGCTCGGGCTCTCACTCGGGCCGTGGCTCGTGGAGAAAGTCTGGCGTTGGGACAGGAGCTACGTCCGAGCACCCCGTGTGACACCCCCGGCGTAGAACGAGAGACATGCTTCGAACCGCCGAAACCCGCCCGACGCATCGCCCCTGTTCATGGTGTGCCAACGAATTTCCCATCGCCTGCCGCCCGGGCCGTCCTCGCCTGTATTGCAACCACGCCTGCCGCCAACGTGCCTACGAGCACCGTCACGGCTTCGAGCATCAGCGCACCGTGCGACCCCTGCCTGGCCAGGTCACCGGCGACGTGTGGTCTGGTACGGGCTACGAACGAGGCGGCACGATCGCTCCGTTCGGCAAGACCCACGCGCTGCGAACCAGCGTGCGCCCCGAAGGTCGGCGCCGCGAAACGCTGTGCGGCTTGTTGACGCGACCCATCGCCGGTCAACACTTCACCCCGTTTCACCCACGAGCGTGTGGAACGTGCACGACGGTCGCCGACAACAACCCGCTGCGCTACGGCATCAGCGCATCGAATGAACTCGCCCGCCTGCGGTCGCTGGGCGGCGGCGTCGACGAGCAGCGCGTGCACGCCGCCGGTGCGCTCAGCTGGATTCGGGCGAACTCTCCGTAGCCGGGCCGGCGGGTGCGATGCCGTGCACGAACACGTGCTCGCGGTAGAACTTCATCTCCGACACACTCTCCATCACGTCGTCGAGGGCGCGGTGCGAACCTGCCTTGCGCGGCCGGCTGCTGTTCAGCGCCGGGTACCACCGCTTGACCAGCTCCTTGACAGTACTGACGTCGACGCTGCGGTAGTGGAGGTACTCCTCGATCTCGGGTAGGTACGCGGCGAGGAAGCGACGGTCCATGCCGATCGAGTTGCCGCACAGCGGTACCCGACGAGCCTCGGTCACGTGCGCTTTGATGAACTCCAACGTTTGCGCCCCTGCATCGGCCAGCGACATCGTCGAACTGCGAATAGCGTCGAGCAGTCCGCTGCGAGTGTGCATGTCGACGACCACTGGGTCCATCTCCGCAAGTGCTGCATCGTCTTGGTGCACGACGAGGTCCGGACCCTCGGCGATGATGTTGAGGTCGTCGTCGGTGATCAACGTGGCAATTTCGACGATCACGTGCCGGGACGGCTCCAGCCCGGTCATCTCGAGATCCATCCAAACCAACACCGCCGCAAGACTACGCAACGCGTTACCGTCGGCCGCAATGGCCGATGATCCGATGCCCGCCAAACCGGCTGCGACAGTGATGTTGTTGCGCGACGTGGACACCGACGAAGGCATCGAGGTCTTCATGCTGCGGCGCACCACATCGGCCGCATTCGCCAGCGGCATGTATGTCTTTCCGGGCGGCAAGGTCGACGCTGCCGACGGTGACGGCGACCTCGGCTCTGTGATCGCCGCCATCCGGGAGTGCTACGAGGAAGCCGGCGTGCTTCTGGCAACCGACGAGCACGGGGCAACGGTCACCGACGGCCATCCTGCGTTGGCACATCGGCAGGCGGTCCACGATGGCGACGTCGATCTTCGAGCACTGTGCGAGGACCACCGCTTGGTCCCGGCTGTCGACGACCTGGTGTGGATCAGCCACTGGATCACGCCCGTCGGTGAATCGGCGCGCCGATTCGACACCCGCTTCTTCGTCGCCGCTGCACCTCCTGGCCAATCGTCGCGCCACGACGACACCGAGACGATCGCCAGCGAATGGGTCGGGCCACGAGACGCACTCCAACGGCAGGCGGCAGGCGAGCTCACGATGATGCCCCCGACGATCAACAACCTCGAGTTCATCGCCGCTCACCCCAACACCAGCTCAGCGATGCGAGCAGCGAGGCTGCTCGATCGGCCCGAGCCGATCATGCCCAGGCTCCGCCGAGATGTGCAGGGCCGGATACGTGGTGTCTCGCTTCCCGGCGACGCCGACTTCGACGAGCTGAGTGACTAGGCCGACTTCGACTGATCGGCAGCGTCGAGCGCCGCAGCGACCAGCGACAACATGCGCGCTGAGCAACCGGCCATGTTGACGGGAGGGGCGACCTCGTCGATGATCTTGCGGGCAATCGCCCGGAACTCGGCGGCCGCCAGCCCCGTGCCATCGATCGCAACCGGGCGACCGGAATCGCCTCCCGCGGCAACAGCGGGCTCCAACGGGACCTGACCCAGCAACTGCACACCGATCTCGTCGGCCAATGCCTGGCCACCGCCGATGCCGAACAGCGGGTACTCGATGCCGTGCTCGCACGTGAACGACGACATGTTCTCGATCACACCGCACACCCGCAGGAAGCTTCGCCGAGCCATGTCGGCAGCGCGTGCCGCGACTTTTTGGGCGGCGATCGCCGGGGTGGTGACGATCAGCAGATCCGTACGCGGCAGCATTCGCGCCAGCCCCATCTGCACGTCGCCTGTACCGGGCGGCATGTCGATGAACAGGTAGTCGAGCTCGCCCCAGTGCACGTCGCGCAGGAACTGCTCGACGGCCTTGTTGAGCATCAGCCCCCGCCACATCAACGCGGTGTCTTCTTCGACCATGAACCCGGTGCTGACGACCTTCAACATGCCCCGCCCCACTGGCAGCGTGCGCGGCATGATCATCGGCTTGTCGCGGCCGTCGACCACTTCGGCCTCGAGCCGGTCGTCGATGCCGAGCAGCCGTGGCACCGAGAACCCCCAGATGTCTGCGTCGAGCACGCCGACAGTGAAACCCTCGCCGGCGATCGCCGCCGCCAGGTTGACGGTGACCGACGACTTGCCGACCCCGCCTTTGCCGCTGGCGATGGCCAGGATCCGAGTCGACGCCGAGACCTCGGTGTTGGGCGCCTTCTCGCGCGCGTTCCACCGAGCCTTGGTCATGACCTCGGTGCGCTCTTCGCTGGTCATCTCGCCCCAGTCGATCTTGACCTTGGTCACGCCAGGGTGCACTGCGACCCTGGTCTCGACGTCTTTCTTGATCTGGGCGCGCAGCGGGCACCCCCCGATCGTGAGCTTCACGCCGACCGTGACGACACCGTCAGGGCTGACCTCGACCGCCGGAACCATGCCCAGCGTGACGATGTCGGCACCGAGCTCCGGATCGATCACCGATCTCAGCAGATCCGTGACCGTCTCGACATCGGGCGGGCTGGGAATCACAACATCGATTCTACGGTCGCAGGTCGATACAATGACTTGCCAACCGTAGGAGGAGCCAACACCGTGATCACGCTCACCGATACCGCTGCCGTCAAGGTCAAAGAACTACTCGAGGCCGAAGGCGACTTGGGTCTGGCTCTGCGCGTTGCTGTGCGCCCCGGCGGCTGCAGCGGGTTTTCGTACGAGATGTTCTTTGATGGTGATGTTGCTGCCGACGACGAGAAGGCCACGTTCGGGAATCCCGACGCGACTGTCAACGTCGTGGTCGACTCTGCCTCGGCCCAGATGCTGCAAGGCGCCACGCTCGACTACAAGGACGGGCTCAACCAGGCCGGGTTCTCGATCAACAACCCGAACGCCAGCCGCACGTGCGGTTGCGGGTCCAGCTTCAGCTGAGCCGATCAGGCCAAGAACGCGGCGAGGTGCTCGTCGAGTTCGCTCTGGTCCCAGATCACGTCGATTCGATCGACGACGATCCCGTTCTTGACGAGGTACAGCACCGGCTCGTACTCCAAGCCGAGTGCGTCGACCGCCGGCGCGATCGTGGTTGCCGCGTCGTCTGAGTACACGTCGGCGTGAACCATCGCCACGGCGTCGCCCAGCCGGGCGTGGGACTTGACGAGGAACTCCAGCGCCGGGGCGCAGGTGCCGGTCTGACAGTGGGCCGGCGTGCCGATCATGTACGCGACAGGCTTGCCGGAGGCCAACGCCTGCGTCAGCGTCTGGTCGTGCAGCGGGCACGGCTTCGGCGTGAGCGTGCAGTACGGCTAGACACCGCGGTGGT
>JANPOJ010000679.1:0-11047 GCA_031427935.1 Ilumatobacteraceae bacterium
CTTCCGGCGCAGCCTCGATCAGATCCGCCGACGCGCCGACCTCGTGTTGTGCAGCAGCCAGGCGACGATGGACGACTGTGTCGTCGCAGGAATACCGGGGGAGCGCCTGCGCCTGGTGCCGCTCGGTGTCGACGTCGCCAAGGTCGACGCCGCCGAGGTCGCTCGCGTGATGGCGCTGTATCGCCTACCGCAGCGCTATCTGCTGTTCGTGGGCACAGTCGAGCCACGCAAGAACCTGCGTGGGCTCGTGGAGGCCGTTGGGCTGCTCGAGGAACCGCTGCCGCTGGTGGTCGCCGGTGCCGAAGGGTGGGGCGACATCGACATCCCGACAGGTGGCGACGTGAGGTTCATCGGCTTCGTGCCCGCCGCCGACCTCGGTGGGTTGTATGCCGGCGCCGAGGTGTTCTGCTACCCGAGCGAGCGTGAGGGTTACGGGCTGCCGGTGTTGGAGGCGATGGCGCAGGGCACACCGGTCGTCACCAGCCGCGGCACAGCGACCGAGGAGACCGCAGCCGGGGCGGCCGTACTGGTTGATCCGATGGACCCGGCCGACATCGCCCGCGGCATCACCGAGGCGGCAGCGCGCCGGCAGGCACTGGCGACCGAGGGTGTGGCCCGCGCCGATCGGGCGACGTGGCAGGAGACCGCTCGCCTGACTGCCGAGGCGTATCGGGAGTTGTGCTGATGGGCGATCCGAAGATCGGCGTGAACCTGTTGTGGTGCGTGCCGGGCGACGTCGGCGGGTCCGAGGAGTACCTCGTTCGGCAACTCCTCGGGCTGGCCGAGGCGGCGCCACAGTTTCAGCCGACGCTGTACGTCGTGGATGGCTTCGCCGAAGCCCATCCGGATCTCGCGGCGTTGTTCCCGACGGTGGTCGCCTCGTTCGACGGCGCGTCGCGCGGTCGGCGGATCGTTGGTGAGGTCACCTGGTTCCGGCGGCGATCGTCGCAGGCCGATCTGCGCCATCACGGCGGTGGCACGGCGCCGCTCAGAGCCGTGCGACCGTATGTGCTGACGATTCACGACCTGCAGTACCGCACGTACCCGCAGTACTTCAGCCGCAAGAAGCGCGCGTACCTTGCGGCGGTGATCGGTCGATCCGTGCGCGGTGCAGCCGTCATCACGGTGCCGAGCGAGTACGTGCGCACCTCCGTGATCGACGCCTACAACGCCGATCCGTCGAACGTCATGGTGGTGCCGCACGGGTTCGAGCCGGCCCTGCTGACCGACGTCACCGATGCTGCCGCACTTCGTCAGCGGTTCTCGCTCGGCGACGGGCCGGTGATCGTGTACCCCGCCGTGACGAACCACCACAAGAACCACCGCTTCCTGATCGATCTGCTCGCGACGAGATGGCGTGATCCCGAGTTGCGGCTGGTGCTCATCGGCGGCAGCGGCACTGCTGAGGCTGAAGTGCAGTCGGCGGGCGACCCGCGAATTCGGCGTCTCGGACGTGTCGCGGCTGCCGATCGCAACGGGCTGTTGAAGATGGCCGAGGCAATGGTCTTCCCGAGCCAGTACGAGGGCTTCGGTGCGCCGTTGATCGAGGCGATGGCGCTCGGCTGCCCGGTCGTGGCCAGCAACTCGACGTGCATCCCTGCTGTCGTCGATGGCGCCGGGCTGGTGCTGCCTCTCGTGATCGACGCGTGGTCCGATGCCCTCGAACGAGTCCGTCGCGATCGGTCGGTGATGGTCGCGGCAGGACGACGACGCGCTGCCGAATTCACTGCACTCGCGTCCGGGGCCGCGCTGGCCGCGGCGTACGCGAAGGCGCTCGACCAGTCATGAACCCGCAGCGCCTGCGCATCGCGATCCTGTGCCCGCACTTCGATCCCGACACCGCGCCGACCGGGGTGGTGATGACGCGGATCGTCAGCGAGCTCGCCGAGCTCGGCCACGAGATGCACGTCGTGACGGCGTTGCCCTGGTACCGGCACCACTCGGTCGAGCCGGGCTGGGACACCGGTTGGAGGCAAGGGTGGTCTCGTCACGAGCGGACCGAGTGGGGCTCGATCACCCGGGTCAATCCGTTCCCGGGTGGCGACAAGCGCAACCTCGCGCGCCGCGCCGCCGGCTTCGTCGGTTTCGGCGTCGTGGCCGGTCTGTCGTCGCTGCGTGGCGGCCGGGTCGACGCGGTGATCGCCATGTCGCCACCGCTGACGATGGGCCTGACCGGGTGGGGCACTCACCTGGTTCGTCGTGGGCCGTTGATCTTCAACATCCAAGACGTGTTCCCCGACGCAGCGGTCGAGACCGGAGCCATCACCAACCAGCGGATCATCGCCGTGGCCCGGTGGCTCGAGCGGGTCAGCTACCACCGTGCGGCCGCGGTCACCGTGCTCAGCGGCGATCTGCGCGACAACGTCGTCGCCAAGGTCCGGCCGTCGAGGCGGTCCGATGTTCGGGTCATCCCCAACTTCGTCGACACCGATGCGATCCGGCCACGCGATCGAATGACCGTCCTACGGAGCGAGCTCGGCATCGGGTCCGAGACCGTGGTGCTGTACGCCGGCAACGTGGGCTTCTCGCAGTCGCTGGAGATGGTGATCGACGCGGCCGGAGCCCTGCCCTCGTTGACCTTCGTGATCAATGGCGACGGCGCGGCGCGGGCATCGCTGGTCGAGCGTGCCGGTGGAATCGCCAACGTTCGATTTTCCGGCTACCAGCCGCCAGATCGGCTGCCCGAAGTGCTGGCCACCGGAGACATCCACCTGGTGCCGTTGAAGGCCGGTCTCGGCCGGGTCAGCGTGCCGTCGAAGACGTATTCGATCCTCGCCGCGGGCCGGCCTGTCCTGGCGGCGATCGATGCGGGCACCGAGGTCCCACGCATCCTTGCCGAGTCGGGGGGCGGCGTGTGGGTGTCTCCGGATGATCCGGTGGCGCTGCGCGAAGCGTTGCAACGAATGGCCGACGACCCGGCTGGGCGCGACGCGATGGCGGTCGCCGGGCGGCGATGGGTCGAGTCGGCGGCGTCGCCGGCAGCGGTTGCCCGGGCCTACGCTGACCTGATTGTCGAGCTGAACCAGCGTCGATGACTCAGTTTTGATTCGGGGAGGCGATAGCCTCGCATCTTCGTGGCTCCGTCATCATCCGCCAAAAAAGTTGCCAGGCTCGCCTCGCGAGGCAAGGGCAAGAAGGTCCGCTTCCAAGGCGGCTCCATTTTCCCGATCGCCGTGGCGCTCGTCGTCCTCTTGGGGCTGCTCGCGATCGTCTATGGCCGCCAGAGCCGGCCGAGCGACGGGTCCGGTGTCCCGAGGGTCAATGACAGCACCAACACCGATGCGCACTGGCACGCTGCGTTCGGCATCTACATCTGCGACACCTTCCAGCCGAAGATCACCGGCACGAAGGAAGAGACCGGGATCGACTCCACCGGCGCCCAAGTGCTGCTGAACGAGAAGTTCAAGACTCTCGGTGTGCACAGCCACGCCGACGGCATCATCCACTACCACCCGTACTCGACCAAGGCATCCGGCAACCGCGCCAAGCTCGGCGTGTTCCTCGATGTGTACGACATCAAGTTGACCGACACCGAACTGGTGATGCCGGCCGACCAGGGCGGCGACAAGTGGTCGACGAAGGACTTCAAGTGCAACGGCAAGGACGCCGACCTCATCGTCCGTGTGTGGGACCGCTTCGACAAGCCCGCGGCCCACGACGTCGTCACCGATTTCAACAACATCCGCATCACCAACGACGACATGGTCTTCACCGTTGCCTTCGTCCCGAAGGGCACCGAGATCCCGCAGCCTGATTGGGCTGCCCAGCTGCCCACGCTCGGCGCTTCTGATGGCGGCAACGTGGCTCCGCCCACCACGATCGTCGGCGCGACCACGTTGGTTCCACCGGTGCCAGAGAGCACGACCATTCCCGGTGAGACCACGACACCGGTCGCCGGCGGCAGCACCACGACACCGGCGCCGACCACCACCGGCGGCTGATGCGCGCCGTCGTACTGGTCGGCGGCTTCGGAACGCGACTGCGGCCTCTCACGCTGACCACACCCAAGCCGATGCTGCCCGTCGGGCACGTGCCGATCATCGAACGCCTTGTCGACAACCTGGCCAAGGGCGGCGTCACGGAAGTCACCTTGGCGCTCGGTTTCAAGCCGCAACCGTTCGTCGAGGCGTTTCCGACCGGTGAGTGCAATGGGGTCGCCCTGCGCTACGCCGTCGAGCCCGGACCGCTCGACACGGCCGGCGCGATCAGGTTCGCTGCCGACTTCAGCGGGATCGACGACACGTTCGTGGTCGCCAATGGCGACGTGCTGACCGACCTCGACATCGCCACGCTGGTCGAGTTCCACCGCCGGCATTCGGCCGAAGCGACCATTCACCTGGTCGCCGTCGACGATCCGTCGTCGTTCGGTGTCGTCGCCACCGATGATGACGGCAGGGTGCAGCGTTTCGTCGAGAAGCCGGCGCCGGGCGCCGCACCGAGCAACCAGATCAACGGTGGTACCTACGTGCTCGAACCGTCGGTGCTGCATCGCATTCCTGCCGGGCGCAAGGTGTCGATCGAGCGCATCACGTTCCCCGAGGTCGTCGCCGGCGGCCGGCTGTTTGCGATGGCGACGGACGACTACTGGCTCGATGCCGGTAACCCGGCGCTCTACCTGCAGGCCAACCTGGACCTGCTCGACGGCACGCGCCACCTCCACCGCTGCGTCGGCGTGCACAGCGGCGCCGACGTCGACGCAACAGCCAGCGTCACCCACAGCATCGTTGCCGATGGCGTCGTCGTCGGTGCTGGGGCCACCATCACGGATTCGGTGCTACTGCCGGGGGCCGTCGTCGACGATCACGCAGCAGTGGCAAACTCCGTGGTGATGGGCAAGGTCGGCGAACGAGCGAAGGTGACGCGGAGTGTGCTGGGCCTGCACGGCCAGGTGGCACCCGGCGAATCCATCTCGGATGAGTTGCGGCCCGCCATCGACCCGACGTGAACGTACTGGTTGTCGGAGGCGCGGGGTTCTTGGGCTCGCACCTGGTCGATCGGCTGATCGCCGAGGGCAACACGGTCGACGTCGTCGACGATCTGTCGAGCGGATCCTTGGCCAACCTGGCCGATGCACGCGCGGCCGGCGGCGCGTTGAAGATCCACACGCTCGACGTGCTCGCCGACCAGTTCTCGGCGTTGGCCGCGATGCGCCCACCCGACGTCGTCTACCACCTCGCCTGGCTGCCACCCGGCCGTGGCGCCGCCGTGCAGGCCGGGAGGGCGGTCCAGGGCATGTTGGCGGTGCTCGAGGCAGCCCGAATGCAAGGGTCCAAGGTCGTCACGGCGCTGCCCGGGGCGGCGTTGTACGGCGATGTGCCGCTGCGCGACCTGCCAATCAAGGAAGGCCACGCCTGGAACCCGGTCGGGCTGCACGGGATCCTCGCCAAGGCGATCGTCGATCTGTTGAACCTGTATCGCGCCGACCACACCGTCGAGTTCACCGCGCTGGCGATGAGCACGGTGTACGGGCCGCGCCAGCGCGCCGACGGCGGCGTGGTCAGCTCGTTTGCCCATGCGCTGCGCGGTGGCACGAGCCCGTCGATCCACGGCGACGGTCGCCAGACCCGCGACTTCCTCTACGTCGACGATGCCGTCGACGCCCTGGTTCGCGCCGGCGCCCGCGGTGGTGGGCTGGTGGTCAACATCGGCTCTGGTGTCAGCACGTCGATACGCGATCTGTGGTCGATGATGGCGGGCCCCGGTGCGCAGCATCCGATCGCCGCGCCTCGCCGGCCCAACGACATCTCGTGGTTCGCCCTGTCGCCGACCCGTGCACGCATCCACCTGGCCTGGGCGCCGTGGACCGACCTCGGGGTCGGTCTGCGCTCACTGGTGTGACGCGGCAAGCAACGAAACGCGGGCGAGCTCGGCACCGATCGCCGGAGTGCTCATCACCGACGGTGTGATCACGGCACGCACACCCTCGGCCTCGACAGCGTCAGCCAGATGTGCGTCGACGGGATCGATCACCAGCGTGCCGGCGATCGCTGCGTACAGACGGGCGACACCGACGACGGAGGGCTCGTGGCCGAGCTCGCTCAGCATGCGATCGGCGGGGCCCTTCAGCGCTGCGCCACCGACGATCGGGGAGATGGCGACGACAGAGGATCGACGCGCACCCAAGATGTCGTCGACGTCTGGCAGCGTGCGGATCGGGCCGATCGAGACGATCGGGTTCGACGGCGCGATCACCACACAGGTTGCCGAGCGCATCACGTCGTCGAGCCCGGGCGTCAGGGTCGCCTCGGAGGCTCCGTCGAAGCGCACGGCCCGCATTGCTACGCCATGGCGCAACTTGACGAAGTACTCCTGGAACGACACGTCGCCGCCGTCGGCCAGCGTCACGACCGTGGAGACCGTTTGGTTGCTCATCGGCACCAGCCGTTGACGCACACCCCATGCCTCACAGATCTCGGCGGTCACTTCGGCCAGCGTCGCACCCTCGGCCAGGCGAGCAGTGCGGTAGAAGTGGGTCGCCAGATCGCGATCACCGAGGTTGAACCACGTCGGCGCAGCGGCGGAGCCATCCGGCCTCACCGTCGCGTAGCGCTCCAGCGCCTCCATGGCCCGCCACGATTCGTCGGCCAGCCCCCAGCCGCGAACGGGGTCGATCGCATCGGCCAAGGTGTATGTCACGGTGTCGAGGTCGGGCGAGATGGCCAGACCGTGCAGGACGGTGTCGTCGCCCGTGTTGACGATGCCCACGGTGTCGGCCGGGTCGGCCACGTGAGCCAGCGCGCCGAGGAAGCGTGCGGCCCCCACGCCACCGCACAGGACAGCGATCACGAGCCGCGCTCGTCGGCCAGGCGGCGATAGAGCGCGACCAGATCGGTGGCGCAACGCTGCCACGAGAACGTCGTCAGCTGCGTTGCGGCCGCAGCCAGCAGCGCGGTGCGAGTGCCCTCGTCGAACGCGGCGCTCGCCAGGTTGTTCGCCAGTGCGATCGCATCGTCGGCCTCGCACAACAGACCGGCTGTGCCGCACACCTCGGGAATGCTGCCCCGGTTGCTCGCCACGATCGGAGCTCCGACCTGCATCGCATCGAGCAGGGGGAAGCCGAATCCCTCGTCGAGCGACGGGTAGGCCAGGACCGTTGCATGATGCAGCAACCACGAACGCGCCACGTCGTCGATGCGGCCGGTCATCACTACTCGCCGGGCCACGGCAGGGTCGAGCCCGTCGATCGCCGAGTTGATCGCCCGGCGGTCGTCCCCGTCGGCGCCGGCGAGCACCAACAGGATCTCGTCGTGTTCCGCTGCCAGCAGGCCGAACGCCTCGACCAGGATCGGGAGGTTCTTGCGTCGCTCGAGCGTGCCGATGGCTGCGATGAACGGTCGCCCGACCAGCGCCGGGATCGGCGGATCGGCCGTGGCCGCCGGCACGGGCATCGCTGCCAGCGGGATCGTGACGACCCGGGCCTCGGGGAACAGGTCGGTGATCTCGGCGGCAGTGGCGCTGGAACTGGCGTGCACGGTCGCCCCGCGCTGGATGGCCCGGCGCAGTACGCGCCCGGCCTGGTGAACGGCGCTGCCGGCCAGCGACGGATGGCGCAAGAACCAGCAGTCGTACACCGAGACGACCTGCGCGGCGCGACACGGTGGAACCACGTAGTTCGTGCCGTGCACGACATCGGGCGCGCCGAGGAATCGATCGACGCGTGGCCGATCGGCGACGGCCCACAGGCGGTGGGCCAGCAGTGCGGGGATCGGCAGGCGCCGAGTACCAGCGGCCGGGCGAGACCGGAACGACACGATGTAGTCGACGAGTTCCACCTCGTCGAGCGCGGCGAGCGACGAGTGCATTGCGTCCACCGCGTGCCCGACGCCAGTCCGAGGCCCGGCGAGTGGACCGACATCGAAAGCGACGCGCAAAGAGATCATGGGCAGGTCGAGGCTAGCCGAAGGCTAGCCGTTGCTATCAGAAGGCGGCTCGACGCCATAGACTGCCGTGTCCAGCTTTTCCGGCTTGACCGGGCCCGACCCTTTTGAAGGACTGCCAGCATGCCTCGCGCGTTCATAACCGGTGTCACTGGTCAAGATGGCCAGCATCTTGCCGAGTTCCTCCATTCCAAGGGTTACGAGGTCTTTGGCATGGTCAAAGGTCAGAACAACCCCCGGATGACGATGATGCGCGACGAGTTCCCGTACGTCGAACCGGTGCCCGGCGACCTCGCCGATCTGCCGTCATTGGTCAAGGCGCTCGACTCCTCGCAGCCCGACGAGGTCTACAACCTGGGTGCGATCTCCTTCGTCGCGTTGAGCTTCAACCAGGCCGAACTGACCGCCAACATCACCGGCACGGGCGTGCTGCGCATGCTCGAGGCCATTCGCATGGTCGGCGGCGCCGAGAACAACCCCATCCGCTTCTACCAGGCCAGCAGCAGCGAGATGTTCGGCAAGGTTCGTGAGACACCGCAAACCGAACGCACGCCGTTCCATCCGCGTTCGCCATACGGCTGCGCCAAGGTCTTCGGGCACGACATCGTCGTCAACTACCGCGAGAGCTACGGGCTGTTCGCCTGCAGCGGCATCTTGTTCAATCACGAGGGCCCACGGCGCGGGCTCGAGTTCGTCACTCGCAAGGTCACCAACGCCGTCGCTCGCATCAAGCTCGGCCTGCAGACCGAGATCGTGCTCGGCAACCTCGATTCCAAGCGTGACTGGGGCTACGCCGGCGACTACGTGAAGGCCATGTGGTTGATGCTGCAACAAGATCAGCCCGACGATTACGTCGTTGCGACCGGCACGACCTACAGCATCGAGGACCTGGTTCGTCTGGCGTTCGCCGAGGTCGGCATCGAGAACTGGCGCGACTACGTGCGCCAGGACCCCAAGTTCTTCCGCCCGGCAGAAGTCGATCTGCTGATCGGCGATCCGACGAAGGCCCGCGAGAAGCTCGGGTGGGAGCCGGAGGTCGCGTTCCCGGAGTTGATCCAGATGATGGTCGCCAACGATCTGAAGATCGAGGGAGAGAAGGCTCGCCGCAGCTGAACCCGAGGGTGGAAGGGTTCAGGTCTCGAGGGGCATGTTGCTGATGGCTTCCATCACCGACTCGCCGGATGGCAGGTCGCCGCTGCGCAGTCGTGATCGCAACGCGAGGGCGAAGGCGCACAGCGCGGCGAACGACGAGGCAACCAGACCCAGTTCGACGCGTCGGAACAACTGATCGGATGCCAACCACGTGACGATCACGAAGGTGACCGCGCCGATGCCCCAACCGAGCGCGACGAGGGCATGGCCGCGCAGAGCGATCACGGCTTGGGCGATGGCCAGGGCGAGCATGTAGCAGGCGCTGCCCAGGGCCAGCATGGCCATCGTCTGACGACTCAGCGTGGCGTCGTAGAACTTCTCGATGACCAGTGGCCCGAGCAGGAACGCGCCGGCGGTGCCCACGACACCGACGAGCAGCACGAGCTTCATCAGACGGGTGAAGCCGGATCGGAACTCGGCGATCTCGTTGCGCGCCGCGAGGCGCGACAAGCGCGGCAACAGCGCGGCTTGCACGGCTTGGAAGAGGAACAGCGGAATGCGGGCCAGCAGCACGCCGTAGGTGAACCGGGTGACCAGGTGCTTCTGATCCTCGCTGGCGAGCAACGTGGCCGCCAGGGGGCCGGCGTTGACCAGGGCGGCGGCGAACACCGAGCCGAGGAGGAGCCAGCCGAGGTTCGGGGTGACCTCGGCCCACGTTGCCTCCGGCCCGGGATCGGTGCGCAGCGAGCCTCTGGCTTTGACCCACAGCACGCCGGGAATCGGAGACAGTGCCACGGCGAATCCATACAGGCCGACGGTCTTGACACCGAGGACGGCCAGCGTGGCGCAGAAGGCGATGCGCACGGCGCCGTCGGCGCCCATCACGATCGCGTAGGCATGGAATCGACCGTTGCCGCTGGCGATGCCACGCGACAGGTGGGCGGGTGCGTACGCCGAGAACGCCAGGATCAGGGCGATCATCAAGACCCAGTCGCCGTCGAAGTACCCGCTGACGATCAGCGGGCTGGCGGCGAGGGCGGCGATGGTGACCAGCACGGCCAGGCCGATGCCGAGGGTGCGCACGCGGGCCACCACGGGCTGGCCGCCCTGCCCGATGGCGCGCCGGTGCGCCAAGGTGCGAGCGAGCTCCTGCTCCAGCGGCAAGAAGAAGCCGGGCGCCAGGGCGAAGGTGGCGATCCACAAGCTGGCGATGGGCTGCACCGCCTCGTCGCTGCCGAGGGCGACTTTGGCGACTTTGAGGAACAGATAACTGGTGACGCCGGCGATCAGCAGGCCGATGCCGACCGGAATGGTGCCCTCCGGTAGTGGGGCTCGCCTGATGCGCGTGCTGTCGCCAGATCCCAGTGTGTCGCCAGATCGCTGTGTGTCACCAAAAGGTGTGTCGGAGGGGTCCACCAGACCAGCGAGGCTAGCGGCACGAACGCCCAGGGTTGAGGTCTATCCCGGGCGTTCGTGCCGCCGACACAATTTCAGGCTGTGGTGCGGATCATCCCGAGCAGCTGCTCGCGAGCAGCCTCGGTGAGCCCACGTGCCTGGCCGAACAGCGCAGCTGCCTTGTCGGGCAGGGCGGCTTCGATCTTGTCGACCACCGTGTCGAATTGCACCCTGGTCGCCTCGAGACGCTCGGTGAAGTTGGCGGCCAGTTCGCGTCGGCGTGCTTGCGCTTGCTCGACTGCGGTGACGCCGATCCCGACGGTCAGGTAGGCAGCGTCACGCACGGCGTCGGTGAGCTTGGAGACGTCGACGCTGGGCAGATCCGCTGACGGCAGATTGACGGTCGGGAACTTCACGGCCGGCACGTACTTGGCGAACTCGATGTTGCGGAGCGCATCGAGGTCGAGGCCTGAGAAGTCGATCGAGGGGAAATCGATCTTGGGGAAGTCGGGGAGTTTGAACATGCACTCAATATATCGCACAGTGCTAACTATTGCAAGCACTCTGTGGAGAGTGCCTGTGCTCTGCGGCCCGTGAGCAGTAGCCTGGCCGCCTCGTGGAAGCCGCCAACCAACTCGCCCCTCCTGTCGTGGCAGTGATGGTGGTGTGCAATCCGGGTGACT
>JANPOJ010000680.1:0-15556 GCA_031427935.1 Ilumatobacteraceae bacterium
GGATGTCGCTGAGCCCACTGTCGCAGCACGCCGTGTCTTCGATGATCGACTCGGCGGCGTTCGACATCGATCAGGTGCTGGCGCTCACCGGCGGGAATCCGCTGTTCGTGAGAGAGGTGTTGGCGTCCGGCATGGAACACGTGCCGCTGTCGGTCAGGGACGCGGTCCTGGCGCGGGCCGCGAAGCTGTCGCCGGTGGCCCGACGGGTTCTGGAGGTCGTGTCGATCGTGCCAGGGCAGGCGGAACGCTCGCTCGTCGCTGAGCTCGTGCGGCCGACCGACGAACAGCTGGCGGAGTGCGAGCGGCAGGGTTTGCTCGTCGTCGGTGACGCTGTGTTGTCGTTTCCACATGACCTTCAGCGAAGGGCGATCGAGTCGTCGCTCTCGTTGTCCGAGCGTCGCAGTCTCAACCGGCAGGTGCTCGACGTGCTTCGCGGGGCGGCGGACCCGGCGCGGCTCGTGCACCATGCCACCGAGGCCAACGACATCGACGCGATCGTGGAATACGCACCGCAGGCGGCACGGGCGGCGATGGCGATCCGCAGTACCAGCGAGGCCGTCGCCCAGTTCCGCAGGCTCCAACCGCACCTGGATCGCATCGAGATCGGAGACCGTGCCGCGGTGCTCGCCGATTGGGCCACGCAGGAGTATCAACTCGACCATCCGGAATCGGTCGGCCTCTTCGAACGGGCGATCGAATTCCATCGGCTGGTCGGAGACGCGCATCGGCTGGCGCTCGTGCTGACGATGGCGAGCAGAGCCAACTGGACGAACGGCCGTACCGAGCAGGCGCTCGCGTACTCGAATGAGGCGATCGCGCTCCTCGAGCCGAACGGACTCGGCCCCGACATGGCGAGAGCCCTCAGCCAACGCGCCCACCTGGAGTTCGACTACCAGGACCGAGACGACGCGGTGCTTCCCCTCGTCGACAGAGCGATCGCCGTCGCACGAGAGGTCGGCGACGCGGAGGCGTTGGTGAGGGCGCTCAGCGTCAAGGGCTATCTCATCTACAGCCGTGGGGACCTCAGCGGGATGGCGCTGTTGGAGGAGAGCCTCGAGGTTGCGGAGCGATCGGGCGACGAATGGGGAGAGGTGATCGGGCTGACCAACATGGCCGGCATGTTCGGCGATGTCCGCGACGTGGCCCGCGCGACCGACTTCGCCCGACGGGCGCGAGACACTGCGGCTCGCTACGACATTCGATCGCTCGCGGTCAACAGTCAAGCAATGTATGCGGAGTTCTTGTTGTGGAAGGGTGACTGGGAGGCGGCCGAGAACGCTGCCACCGATGCGCTCGAGTCGAGTGCCCATGTCGAGGCGATGGCCTGCCGCGTCCTCGGCACCATCCAAGCTCGCCGAGGGCGCAACGAAGCGATGACCGCCATTGCGCGCATGTGGTCGTTGATGGACGCCGAACCCGGCCCCTCGGCCCTCGATCCGGCCGCCGCCACGCTCGCGGAGTACCTCTGGCTGTCGGGAGAGCAGAACCCGGAACTGGTCGCCCGCCTCGAGACTGTGCTCGCCGCCATGCTTGCCCTCGGTCGACCATGGCCCAGTGGACCGTTCGCGTTCTGGATGTGGAAGCTCGGCCTGCTCGACGTCGTGCCGGATGGGTCCGCCGATTTCTACCGATGGATCATGACCGGCGAGTACCGACGGGCGGCCCAGTTCTGGCGCGACAAGGGAATCCCGTACGAGGAGGGTCTCGCGCTCATGCACGGCACTGAGGCCGAGCAGGTCGAGGCCATCCGCATCTTCGAGGACCTCGGTGCGACCGCCGCAGCGAACAACGTGAGGCGGTCGCTGATGCAACAGGGTGCGCGGGTCCCTCGTGGCAAGTCACTCGCAACCAGAGATCATCCGGCAGGGTTGACCGCTCGACAGGCCGAGGTCCTTCGACTCTTGGCCTGCGGGTTGCCCAACACGCGGATCGCTGATGAGCTATTCGTGTCCTACCGCACCGTCGAGAACCACGTCTCGGCGATCCTGATGAAGCTCGACGTGGCGACCCGCGAAGCCGCCGTGATAACAGCCCGTGAGCGTGGGATCCTGCCGGTTGATTGACCTCGTTGGTCGACGACCTCGCGTGACGAGCACGATGCCGCGGGGACCAATTGCCCTGGCCAGGGCGACCGGGCGCCCGTAGCGTCGAGCCGAACCAGGAGGCGACATGGATTTCGAGGTGTCCGAGAAGATGTCGACCATGCTCGCGATGGTCCGCGAGTTCATGGATCGCGAGGTGATCCCGCTCGAAGGCGAGATGTTGCACGGCGACCCGGCGACGCTGGAAGCCGGCGTCAAGGCTGCTCAGGCAAAGGTCAAGCAGATGGGTCTGTGGGCGCCCAACCACCCGATCGAGTACGGCGGCCTCGGCCTGTCGATGGTGGACCACGGGTTGTTCGCCGAAGCGGTCGGCCGCAGCCCGATGGGCATGACCGTGTTCGGCACCCAGGCGCCCGACGCCGGCAACATCGAGATCCTCCACAAGTACGCCACCGAGGAACAGCGCGAACGGTTCCTGCGTCCCCTCGTCGCCGGCGAGATCCGCAGTTGCTTCTCGATGACCGAGCCCGAGACCGCCGGCTCGAACCCGGTACTACTCGCTACGACTGCGGTCACCGATGGCGACGACTACGTCATCAACGGCCAGAAGTGGTTCACCTCCTCGGCGGACGGCGCCGCGTTCGCGATCGTCATGGCGGTCACCAACCCCGGTGCGCCGCCGCATCAACGGGCCAGCATGATCATCGTCCCCACCGACACGGCGGGCTTCAACTTGGTGCGCAACGTCAGCGTCATGGGCCACTCGGGCTCGGGCCACGCCAGCCACGCAGAGGTGATCTACCAGTCCTGCCGCGTCCCTCGGACCAACCTGCTCGGGCCCGAAGGCAGCGGATTCCTCATCGCCCAAGATCGCCTCGGGCCCGGACGCATCCATCACTGCATGCGCTGGCTCGGCATCGCCGCACGCGCCTTCGACATGATGTGCGCTCGCGCCAACGAGCGGGTGATCGACGTCGATGGTGGCACCCTCGCCGACAAGCAGGTCATTCAACACTGGGCCGCAGAACTGGAGGCCGAGATCCGCGGCGTACGACTGCAGACGCTGCACGCAGCCTGGATGATCGACCGCCATGGGGCGAGTGCGGCTCGCGACGAGATCTCGGCGATCAAGTTCGAGGTTGCCAACACCATGCTGAAAGCTGTCGACACCGCGATCCAGGTGCACGGCGCGCTCGGCGTCACCGACGACACGATCCTGGCCTACTGGTATCGCCACGAACGCGCCGCCCGCATCTACGACGGCGCCGACGAAGTGCACAAGACCAGCCTCGGACGCCGCATCCTCCGCCGGTACGCACGAGCAGCCGAAGCGCGCTAGCCGGTCGGACCTGGAACGTAAGCGCATCGGTCGCTCTCGTGTGACCGAGAAGCCAGTTGGGCGCGAAATCGGTAGTGGCAATACTCACATCGAACCCGACCGGGCTCAACGGGTTCGATCTCGGTACTGGCACTACCGAAATCGCGCCCGACCGACCTTTAGGACGCGCTGCCGACAACCCGCAGCGAGTCGCCCGCCGCGACTTCGGTGATGACACCGTCGGCGACGATGGGCACCGGCTCGCCCGAGATCACGGTGACCGTGGCGCCGGTGGGGTCGACGGCGATCGCAATGTCGCCGCCGCGCCGGTGCAGGGCGAAGCGCATCCCCTTCCAGCCGGCCGGTAGGCGCGGTGCGATGCGCACGTGGGTTCCCGAGTCGCGGACACCGGCGAACCCGTGGACCAGGCCTGCCCATACCCCGCCGACATTGGCGATGTGGGCGCCGTCGACCGTGTTGCCGTGGGTGTCGGCGATGTCGAGGTACAACGATTCCCGGAAGTAGTGCATCGCCAGGTCGGCGTGGCCGACCTCGGCGGCCATGATCGCCTGCACGCAGGCCGACAGTGACGAATCGCCGGTGGTGATCGGGTCGTAGTAGTCGAAGTTGCGGCGTTGCACGTCGGGCGCGAACTCGTCGCCGCGCAGGAACATCGCCAGCACCACGTCGGCCTGCTTGAGCACCTGGTGGCGGTAGATCACCAGGGGGTGGAAGTTCAGCAGCAGCGGGTACTTGTCGTCGGGCGTGCCCGCCCAGTCCCACGCCTCGTGGCCGAGGAAGGCGTCGTCCTGAGGGTTGATGCCGAGCTCGGTGTCGTACAGCACACACATCGAGTCGGCGGCGCGCGCCCACTCGGCGACCTCCTCGTCGACCAGACCGGTGGCGGCGACGAGGGAGTGGTGGGCGTCGGGATCCTCGGCGCGCAGCCGGGTCACGACGTCGACCGCGAACCGCAGCGTGAAGCGCGCCATCACATTGGTGTAGAAGTTGTCGTCGACGACCGCGGTGTACTCGTCCGGTCCGGTCACCCCGTGGATGTGGAACACGGGTTGGTCGGCGTGGTCGTAGAAACCGAGGTCTGCGAACAGCCGCGCCAGTTCGACGAGCATCTCGGCGCCCTCGCCGTAGAGGAACTCGGTGTCGCCGGTGGCGGTGACGTAGCGGTCGATCGCGTGGGCGACGTCGGCGTCGATGTGGTACTGCGCGGTGCCCGCCGGGTAGTACGCCGAGGCCTCCTCGCCGTTGATCGTCCGCCACGGGTACAACGCCCCGCGCTGCGACATCTCGATCGCCCGCTGGCGCGCCGTGGGAAGGGTGAGGTGGCGGAAGTGGAGCAGGTCGCGGGCGGCGTGCGGGTTGGTGTACGCCAGAAGCGGCACCATGTAGACTTCGGTGTCCCAGAAGTAGTGACCGTCGTAGCCGGCGGCCGTGAGCGCCTTAGCAGCGATGCCGCGTCCGCCGATCTGGGCCGAGGCCTGGGCCATCTGGAAGAGGTTCCAGCGGATCGCCTGCTGGGTTGCGTCGTCGCCGTCGACGGCGATGTCAGTGCGTACCCAGAACCGGTCGAGCCAGGCCCGCTGCTCGGCGAGCGCTTCCTCCCAGCCGGCTGCCACAGCGGTATCGAGTGTGCTGCGGCAGCGGGCGGCAAGCTCCTCGATCGACACGTCGCCGGATGTCTGGGGGATCTGGCTGGAGCTGTGGTAGGCGAGGTACTTGGTGAGCGTGATCGTGTCGCCGGGTCCGGCGTCGAGTCGAATCGTGGTGGACGCGAGATCGCCGGCGAGCTCGGAGTCGAACGCAACATCGCCACTGGCTGCGGCCTCATGCCGGTAGGCGGCAGCGATCGCCATGCCGCTCCCGACGCACCGGTAGCCGAGCGTGACGGTGCCTCCACCCGGCGAGTCGGCGTCGGGGTTGGTCTGCAGCACCGGTTCGAGGACGCGACGATCGAACGTGCGCGAGCGGCGCGGGTCAGCATGCGCAGGCCCGGTGCTGCCCGTCGCGACGTCTTGGCGGTTGACGAGCTGCGAGGTGATCGTGACCGCCGCCGGCGCGTCCAACAGTTCGAGCGACAGGCGCAGCACCGCGAGATGTCGGTGCTCCAGGCTGACGAGCCGCTGCGAGACGACCCGCACCCTCGCGCCGGCGCGGGTGTGCCAGGTCAGTTCCGAACGCAGCACCCCGGTGCGGAAGTCGATCTCCCGCCGGAAGTCGCTCACCTGCGACCGTTCGGGATGGCCGGGCGCCAGGCGCAACACCTCGTCGCCGACCGTGAGCTCGATCGACTTGGCCTCGGGCGCGTTGAGCAGTGATTGTCCGGTGCGAGCCAGTGCGGTCGCATGTTCGGCGTGGACGATCGGGAAGGTCTCGTGGAAGCCGTTGACGTAGGTGCCCGACGATTCCGGATCGGGCGCCCAGTCGGCACGCAGCCCGAGATAGCCGTTGCCGATCGCGAACAAGGTTCCGGTCAGGCCGCCGTCGTCACCGAGTCTGGTCTCCACCAGCCGCCAGGTGTCGACCGGGTACCGCTCGCGGTCGATCGTGATCCTGCTGGCCTGGCGCGTCATGGGAGTGTCTCCTCGAGGTCGTCGACGACGATGTCGGCCCCCGCCGCGACCAGTGCCTCCCGATTGCCTCCCCGGTCCACGCCGATCACCAGCGCGAAGTCGCCAGCGCGCCCCGAGGCGACGCCGGAGATTGCGTCCTCGACGACGGCCGCATCGGCCGGTGCGACGCCGAGGCGCTCGGCCGCGTGGACGAACATCGCCGGCGCGGGCTTTCCCGCCAGATGCTGCTCGACGGCGACAATGCCGTCGACGACGGCGACGAAGCGATCGGCAATGCCCGCCGCCTGCAGCACCGTGCGGGCGTTGTTCGACGACGACACGATTGCGCTCGGGATGCCGGCGCGGTCGAGCACATCCATCACCTTCATCGTTCCCGGGTAGGGCTCGATCCCCTCCCGGGCGAGCACGGCGTTGAACGTCTCGTCCTTTCGATTTCCCAGCGCACAGATCGTGTCATCGCCCGGCGGATCGGAAGGATCACCCCACGCGAGCTCGACGCCGCGGGAGGCGAGAAACGTCTGCACCCCGTCGTAGCGCGGCCGGCCGTCGACGTAGTTCAGGTAGTCGCTACCATCGAAGCCCCACGGCGCGAACAGCTCGGCCCAGGCCCGCTCGTGGATCTCGGCGGTCGGCGTGACGACCCCGTCGAGATCGAACAGCACTGCTCCGAACGACACCCAGTCGACAATCCCACCTGCACTCACGGGCGCATCGTAAACGTCGAGGAACGGGTGGACGTCACGGACGCGGGTCGTCGAGCCCTAGCACCGATGTCAGGGCACCAGATTCAATGCGCCGATCTTCGACTGCACGACGGTGAGGTGACGGCGATCGATCGTTGCGACGTCCTTCACGCCCAAACGCTCCGCCGCAGCAGTGACGGATGCGTCGACCGTGCCAAGCGGAAGGTTGCGATACTGCACGACCAACTCAGCGATGCGCATCCAGTCGGGCGCCGCAACTGGCTCGGTGATGAGGTTCCCGCCGGCGAGATCGCCGAGGAAGCGGACTTCGGCGTCAATGCCCAGTCTGGTGCCCAGCAGATAGACCACTTCCGTGACGACAAGAGTCGGCACGATCAGCCGCCCGGGGTGCGTCTCGAGTGACTCGAGGCATGCAAGATGATGTCGGTCATCGCGGCCGTCACCCCGCGACGCCGCGCTTCATGGCACAGTCGCGCGTCGAGATCGTCGGGAAGTTTGACGGTCGTCCGTTCCATGTATGCCAGATACCGACGATCGGCGCACTCGCTGAATGGCCTCGCCACGTCATGCCGTCGACGGTGGTAGCACTCGACGAAGGAGTTCGGCGCCTCGTCGGTCGGCCATGTCGGGCTCGGCGAGGCGCCGCCACGCTTGGTCGATGGTGAACAGCCCGCGTTCGAGACAGTCCTGCACGATTTCCTCCAGATGGTCGTCCTCGACGTCTGGCGCCGCGTCGATGACGGTTCGCAGCGCGGTCGTGCATCGGATGCCCTTGACCGTGGTGACATCCGATTCCGGGACATCGTCTCGATGAATGACGACCTCATGCCCACCAATCCACGTTCGCTCGGTGAGCATGCCGTTGCCGTCCACTCCCAGAGGTTCGACGAGCGAAAGACTCGCATCAGGCGCATCCTCATCGAACCGGCAGCCGCACGACAGCAGCTGGCGACCGCACGCCGGGCATGGTTGCAGGTCGCAACCAGGGTGGTGCCAGCCACCACGGAAGGCACCGCAGTCGCCGCACCGGTCTCCCCTCGTTCGCCGGCCAGGTTCGTCACCGAACGCAAGCATGTCGAAGCGACGCCCTTTCCGATGGAGGGCATCGACAACGCACGAGATGGCCGTTGTCATCTCGCCGTGGCACCAACTGCAGACGGCCATCAGGCCACCTTCCAGTCGGAACGGTCGTCTGGCAATTGCCGTTGATCGTGATGCATGCTGCAGCCCCTTGGTCGATCGGTGGATCTGACGGGGACAGCGGTCCCAAGGCGCCGCAGGGCGCTGGCGAGACCATATCGGCGCATCCTGCAGACCGGCACATACGGTGGGTTCACCGATGACGACTGCACGCAGATCGAAGGAGACCAATGAGCGACACTGAGCGGGCGGCCGCCGGCAAGAACTTGGAAGTGTTCTCGACGACCATCGGCCGCCAGCTTCTCGACCTCGGGCTGATCGACGAGATCGACCTGCACATCGCACCGATCCTGCTCGGCGAGGGCATCCGGCTGCACGACAACCCAATCACTGACCCGAGCCGCCTCCTGCGAGTCGGCGATGCGACCCGACGTCGGCCGTCAACGTGCGTTACCGACCCGCCGCGAGGCAAGTCACGAAAGGTTCGGTCAGGCCGGAGATTCGTGACTTGCCGAGCATCGCGGACCTAGGCGGTGCGTCCGTAGAACGTGGCGAGGGCCGAGTCGGAGAGCTTCACCCCGGGTCGGTCGTTGAATGCGAACACCACCAGCATGCGCGTGATCGATCCTTCCGTTGGCGTGACGCGGTGAATGGCATCGCGGCCACGGAACAGCACGAGATCGCCGGGTTCGAATTCGAGCCTGTTGACCGGTTCTTCGCCGTCGAGGATGGTACCGACGCGTTCGAAGGCCATGTCGCCCCGGTCGGCATTGCGAACGGCCGGGACGTGTTCGAACCTGCCGCCGCCGGCGGGTGCTTGGAGCAGCATCGTGACGGCGAACGATGAGTTGTCGAAGTGCCAGCCGAGTTCCATGCCGGCTGCGGCGAAGTGAACGTTGATCGACGAGAGGTCGTCGGCGTACGGGTGGATCTCGTCGATGCCGAGCACCTCGCAGAGGAATGCCCGGAAGTCTCGGTCGTCGTAGATCTCTCGGAGCAACGACTCGGGAGGGATCTGGTCGTCGGCGATGAGCCCTTTGCTGCTGGTCACCTGCCGGTTGTACGGATGATCATGCGGCAACGTCGGGTCGCTCGGGGTGAGGTACACGTTGTGCGACTTGTCGGTGTAGAAGGCGCCGCCTTCATGGGGCGCCGACTCGACGACGATCCGGGCGATCACATTCGCTCTCACGAATCCGCCCAGCACGAGTGCGCCGTCACGGTCGAGCGTGGCGCGGCATGCGGCGACGTAGTTGTCGTCGGTGATCCGGTGACGTGTGGTGTCGAGATTGGTGGTGGCCATCAGTTTCTCCTGCCGGTGAGAGTAGATCGCACCCTTCCCGGACTCGACGATCTTGCCGAACGGCGAAAGCCGCCCCGAAGGACGGCTTTCGACATTGGTGAGCAGAGTGACTTGGCTTCGATCACGCCGCGACTGGTTCTCTCTCGGTCTCGGTCTCGATCTCCACAACGTCGGCGTCCTTGGGGGCGGACTCGAAGTCGATGTGCGGAAGGATTCGTTCCATCCACGTCGGCAACCACCAGTTGGCACGACCGAGCAGGCTCATGGTCGCCGGCACCAGCACCATGCGAACGAGCGTGGCGTCGAGGAACACGGCGACGGCGAGGCCGACACCGAACAGCTTGCCGGTCGGATCGTCTCCGAGGACGAAGGAGCCGAACACACTCATCATGATCAGGGCGGCTGAGGTGATCACCCTCGCAGTACCGGACAGCCCGGCGACGACGGACTGTTGACTGTCACCGGTCGCCACGTATTCCTCGCGGATTCGGGACAGGAGGAACACCTCGTAGTCCATCGAGAGCCCGAACAGGATGGCGAACATCATCAGTGGTGCGAACGGGTTGATCGGCATGGTGTGGTGGACCCCGATCAGCTCATTGCCCCAACCCCACTGGAACACGGCCACGATCACGCCGTAGGCGGCGGCGATCGACAGCAGGTTCATCAGTGCGGCCTTCAGTGGAACGAGGATCGACCGGAACACGATCATCAGCAGCACGAACGACATCGCCACGATTGCTGCGATGAACAACGGCAGGCGGTTCGTGATGCGCTCGGTGAGATCGATGATCATCGCCTGGCCGGTGAGTCGCGCTGTGGCGTCGGTTCCCGTCACGGAGACTGGGAGCACGTCGGAGCGCAGGTGGTGCACGAGCGCATCGGTGCGCTGGTCTTGTGGCGCCGTGATGGGGTTGACCACCAGCAACGCGGTGTCCCCGGCGACGTTGAACGCGGGCGCCGTGACGGCAGCGATCCCGGGATCTGCCTGCAGCGCGTCGCGGACGCGGTCGACAGCGACACGGTCGGCCGGCGTCGGGACCTCCATGACGACCTGGACGGGGCCGTTGAACCCGGCGCCGAAGCCCTCGGCCAGCAGGTCGTACGCCTTGCGCTGGGTCGTGTCGTTGGCCGCGTTGCCGTCGTCGGGAGTGCCGATCCGCATGCCGAGTGCCGGCGTGGCGATGGCGCACAACGCAACGAAGCCGATCACGGCGTAGCGAACGGGGTGACCGCCGACGTGGTTTGCCCAACGGCCCGCGAATGTGGCGTGCGCGGGCTTCGTCACGTGTGTCTTGCGGTGGATCGAGAGTCTGTCGATCCTCGTTCCGGCCAGCCCGAGCAGCCCTGGCAGCAAGGTGATCGCGGCCGTCATCGCGACCACTACGGTCAATGCGACCGAGACACCCATGGAGGTCATCGCCGGGAGTCCGGCGAGGAAGAGTCCGAGGATCGCGATCACCACGGTCGTGCCGGCGAACAAGACGGCTTGTCCGGCGGTGGCGTTGGCCGTGCCGGCCGAGTCCTCGACGCTCATGCCCTCGTGCAGGTGCTGCCGGTGGCGGGTGACGATGAACAACGCGTAGTCGATGCCGACACCGAGGCCGACCATCATGCACAGGATCAGCGAGAACTCGGGGACGTCCATGAAGGCGGAGAGCACGCCGACGCCTGCGGCGCCGACGAACAGGCTCATGAGTGCAGTGATGATTGGAAGGCCCATGGCCACGACGGAACCGAAGGCGATCAGCAGCACGATGATGGCGACGGCGATGCCGATGACCTCGCTGCTGGGACCATGCTTTTCGAGCAGAGCGAGTTGCCCGGTGAACTCGGTCTGAACGCCGCCAGTGGCGGCGTTGGCTGCCGCAGCCTTCGCGTCGTGCAGTTGCGTGACGGTGAGCTTGTCGAGCGCGTACGCCACATCGACGTACGCGGTCTTCCCGTCGTTACTGAGTGCCGCTGCCTCGGCGGCGAACGGGTCGGTGACCCCGGCAACGTCGTGGCCGGTCGACAGCTGCCGGCGGGCTCGATCGATGATCGGTTTGTGGTCGGCGTCGTCGAGCCGGCCGTCCTCGACATGGACGACGATGCGTGCCGTCTGGCCAGCGCGGCTGGGGAACCGATCCTTCAAGATGTCGGCCGCGCGTTGTGATTCAACACCCGGGACGCGGAAGCTGTCGTCGAAGTGCCCGCCGGTGGCGCCTTGCAGGACCACGATGGCGATCGCTGCGACGAGCCAGAGCCCGATCACTCGGAACGGGTGACGGGCGCTGCTGCGTCCAAGGCGAAAAAGTAGTGCGCTCATTGGGTCCTCCTGATGTGGCCCGCCACCTGCGGGATGACCCAACCATCTCGGAGCGCGCTGAACTGAGGCTGCACTTTCGCTGAACTCGGCGACTTCGCCGGCTCAGCGCCTGCTCACTCCGGATCTGAACGTCACGGTTTGAACGTGACGCTCTGGCCCAGCTGCCCCTGTTGCCCAAGGTCGAACGCGGCCTGAAACGCCTCCGGACCGAGCAGCTTGGACGCAGCCTCGAGGGCCCGATCGAGGTCGTTGCTCTCGAACCTCGGCACGGGCGCCCCGGCATCGCGGCGAAGACGCTCAGCATGCCCGAGCAGTCGTGCCGCGTGCTCTGGGCTCTGTCCGTCGATGGCGATGATGCCCAGCTCCGTGCAACACACCGCAGCACCGGCGAGCAGGTCTGCGCGCGGATCGACGCGGTTCGCCAGCCGGCGCGGCTCACCGGCGAGGTACAGCTCGAGCGCTTCGGTCGCCGCCTCGGCCGCCGTGGCGTTGCGACCGTCGAGCCGGTGCAACACGGCCCCACCGGCGAGGGCGAGGAACATGACGGGCGTGTTGCTCAATCGGCGGGCAACGTCCAACGCTCGGTCGTAGGCAACCTCTGCACGTGCCTGATCGCCGTCTTGGAGCAGGGCCCAGCCCAGCCGGGCGAGCAGTGAACCGTTGAAGCCTCGCAGCCCGAGCGCGTCGTTGGTCGCGATGGCCTCATCGAGGTTGTCGATCGCGGCTCGATAGTTGCCGCAACGCTCGTCGAAGTCGGCGATGATCCCACGGCACATCGCCAGCATCATCGGTCGGTCAATCTGGGAAAAGGCGTCGGCGGCCTCTCGGTAGTAGCGCTCGGACTGCTCGAGATCGCCGTCCAGACCGGCGAGCTTTGCCCGCGAGTACGCACGCGCTGCAATCACGAACGTGCTGTCGGGCGATGCGAGATAGTGGTCGAGCAATTCGAGGCGGCGGCGCCGGCCTTCGTCGACGTCACCGCGCGCCGCGGCGACCTCGGCGTAGAACGAGTGGGTCAGAGATATCGCTCCGACATCGTCGTGGTCACGAAAGAAGGCGAGTGCGGCTCTCAGGTCGGCATCGACGCCCTCCGGTTTGCCCAATTGGAAATCGATCAGCCCGCGGCCCGTCAGCGCCATCGCCCGTGCACGTTCGCTCGCTGCACCCTTGCACCGAAAGGCGTCGTCGAGCCAGCGCTTGGCTTCGACGGCGGTCCCAGCGAGCCAGTGAGCCCAGCTGACCCCTCCGGCGATCGTCAAGGCAGTCTCGGCGTCATCGTTGGTGACAGCCCACTCGAGCGCTCCCCTCAGGTTGTCCTGCTCCTGGTCGACCGCGATGAGCCAGGCCCGCTGGTCATCTCCCACGTAGGCGGCTGCGGAGCGCGCACACAGTCGGGCGTAGTGCGCCGCCATGGCGTCGCGGATCCGCTCCGCGTCGCCGCGTTCGGCGAGCTTCTCGCGGCCGTACTGAGCCAGCGTCTGCAGTTGCGTGAATCGCAGCTCTTCGCCCCTCGGCACCGCGATGACCAGCGACTTGTCGACGAGGGTCTGAATGATGTCGCCGAGTTCCGAGGCATCGAGGGAGTCATCGGCGCAGACAGCCTCTGCCGTCGCCAGATCGCAGCCGCCCAGAAACACCGACAAACGTTCGAACACGCGCTGCTCGTCGTCGAACAACAACTCGTAGCTCCAGTCGACCACCGCCCGCAATGTCTGCTGGCGCGGCAGCGCAGTGCGTGATCCGCCGGTCAGCAGGCGAAATCGATCGTTGAGCCGTGACGAGATCTGCTGGATCGGGAACGCTCGCGTTCGAGCCGCGGCGAGCTCGATCGCCAACGGCAGTCCGTCGAGGCGAACGCAGATGTCTGAGACCACCGCGAGCACATCGTCCGACAGCGCGAGTGGCGCACCCGCAGCCTGAGCGCGCTCGATGAACAGCTGAACGGCGTCGTCGGTCGCCAGCGGCGGCACCGGCCAGATCGTCTCGCCACCCACTCGCAACCCCTCACGACTCGTGGCGAGGAGACGCAGCCCCGGGCAGCGGCGCAGCAGGTCCTCGGCGACTTCGGCGGCCGTGGCGATCACGTGCTCGCAGTTGTCGAGCAGGATCAGCAGATCACGATTCCCGATCATCTCGGCCAGCCGGCCGGGATCTGGCAGATCGAGCGCGGACCCGATTGCGGCGGCCACCCCTTCCGGATCACCGACGTGTGCCAGCTCGACCAGGCACGCCCCGTGCGACATCCGCGCCGACTCGCCGCGAGCAACCTCCAGCGCCAGGCGCGTCTTGCCCACCCCACCGGGGCCGACGAGCGTGATGAACCGATGGTCGCGGAACAGTCGCGTGAGATCACGGACCTCGTCGTCACGCCCGACCAACGCGGTCAGGGACTCCGGGACGGTCGAGCGAGACCCCGTCGAGAGAGCGGTGTCAACCCCGCCCGCAGCCGTCACGTCGAGCGACGAGTCCTGCGCGAGAATCGCGGCCTCCAGCTGACGCAGCTCCGGCCCCGGGTCGAGCCCGAGCTCCTCGCCCAGGATGCGACGACCTTCCTGGAAGGTGCGGAGCGCGTCGGCTTGGCGCCCGGCGCGATACAACGCGATCATCAGCAACCCACGAAGCCTCTCGCGCAACGCGTGCGCGGTGACGAGCGCTTCGAGCTCCCCGATCACGGCCCGATGGCGCCCGAGCTGCAGTTCGATGTCGAGCCGCTCCTCCACGGCGGCGAGGCGCAGTTCCGAGATCCGGCCGACCTCCGCCGACGCAAACTCGTCATAGGCGAACTCGGCGAGCGCGCCGCCTCGCCACAGCGAGTCGGCCTCCGCCAGAACTTCGATCGACCTTGCGAGATCACCGCTCGTTGCCTCGACGCGCCCCGCCGCTACCAGCTTCTCGAAGCGGTGCAGGTCGACCGCCTCTGGCGGAACCTCGAGCGCATAGCCACCACCACGCGTCGCAACCAGGCTCGCCGACCCGAGCGCGCGGCGCAGCTTCGACACGAGGCCCTGCAGGCCGTTGCGCGTCGAGGGCGAGGACTCCGGCCCCCACAACGCGTCGACGAGCTGGTCAGCCGGCACGACCCGACCGCAATGCAGCGCCAACATCACCAGCAGCGCCCGCAGCTTGGTTCCCGTGACCACGACATCGTTCTCGTCGTCGTCCAGAACCTGGAGCTCGCCGAGAAGTCCTATCTGCATGGCTCGACCGTACCGGGGTCGTCACCATGCAACCGCTGACGACCGTCAATCGTGCGACGCACACAGCTCAGCGAATCGCTGACGAGCAGGCTCACCGCAATCGGCTTGCTCGACAGCCTGCGCGAGCAGGTCGAGGATCTCGCCGTCGCGCCCGAAGTGGGCGAAGTGCTCGAACGCCAGGTCGATCGCACGGACGACCGCGCCGGCGGAGCACAGGTCGCGAAGCTGGTCGAATTGTCGTTGACGGCGGGACATGCAACGACGATCCACCCTTGCGCTGACGCGCCGCTGCATTTCGACTGAACTGAGCCGGGTGTGGGCGTGTGACACCGAGCTCGGTCAACTCGTGCTGGACTTTCGACGTGGGGCGGCGCGGACGTGGATGCGTTGACCCTCCCTGCTGAGCAGGCTGAGGATCTCGACAGGCTGGTCGTCGGCGGCTCCGAACCAGTGCGCCAGCCGGGTGTCGAACTCTGCGACTTCTCCAGGTCCCATGGTGATGTCGTGGTCGGCGAGGATCAGACGCATCTGCCCACTGAGCACGTAGAGCCACTCGGAGCCCTCGTGCGTACGGAGTCTCGGGTTCCTTGCGTTCGGGTGGGATGATCACTTTCCAGGCGTGCGTTCCACTCGGTTGGTGGGTCAAGGCGACAATTCGGTGAGGGTCACGCCCCGCTGGGTTCGTACTCGCTTGAGGCGCGGGCCGACTTCGGCCAGCACGTCAGTGATCGCTCGCGGCGTCTCCATGGGGCCAGTCAACTCTGTTCATCGCTGCGGGCGGCGGGAATTCCCAGAAACGGCAACAGAGGTTGGCAAGTTCGCATCGGCGGCGCACTCTGACAACGGAGGTCACAAACTGTGAACACGCACAACGAGATGTATGACGTGGTGATCGCCGGCGGTGGAGCCGCCGGCTTGAATGCCGCCCTGGTCTTGGGCCGAGCGAGGCGTCGGGT
>JANPOJ010000681.1:0-6911 GCA_031427935.1 Ilumatobacteraceae bacterium
CGCTCACCAATGCGCGCAACGAGCCCCGGCCGGTGCAAGCCAAGCTGCCGATCTGGATTGGTGGCGGCGGAGAGAAGCGCACGTTGAAGATCGCCGCCCAGTACGCCGATGGCTGGAACGTGCCGTTCATCGGTCCCGACACCTTCGCCCACAAGCGCTCCGTCTTGCACGGCTTCTGCGACGCCGTCGGGCGCGACCCGTCACAGATCCGTTGCGCGATCAACGTCGGCATCGCCACCGACGACGACAACCTTCGGCATCAATTCGGGGCCATTGCCGATTTCGTGCGCCCAGGTGTGTTGACCGGCAGCGACGATCAGCTCCTCGATCGCATCGGCCAGTACGTCGATGCAGGTGCGGACCAGCTCAACATCTCGCTGCGCGCCCCGTTCGACATGGATTTGCTGGAGCGATTCAGCGCCGCCCTGAAGCTGGCATGACCATCCACGTGCGCGCCCCTGGGCGCGTCAACCTGATCGGTGATCACACCGACTACACCGGCGGCCTGGTCATGCCGATGACGATCAACCGGTGGACCGAGATTCGGGCAATCCCCGCCGACACCATCACACTGCACAGCGACGACGAGGCAGAACCTGCAGAGTTGCAGTTGGAGATCGATGATCCCCAACACGTCGAGCCGCACTGGGCGCGGTACGTCGCCGGCGTCGTCGCCGAGATGCGACCGTACGGTGGATTCATCGGAACCGTCGCCACCGACATCCCGATCGGTGCGGGTCTGTCGAGCAGCGCCGCGCTGGAGTTGGCCGTCGCACTGGCGCTCGGGTTCGACGGTGATGCGCTGAGCCTGGCGCAGCTGTGCCGGCGCGCCGAGATCCGCGCCTCGGGCGTGCCGTGCGGGATCATGGATCAGCTGGTGATCGCCGCCGGCGTCGCCGACCATGCGCTGCTGATCGATTGCGGTGACCTGACGATCGAACCGGTGCGGATCCCCGACGAGGTCGACATCGTCGTGAAGTTCATCGCCCACCGAGCACTCGTCGGCAGCGCCTACGCTCGTCGAGTTGCGGAGTGCGAGACAGCGGAGTCGTTGATCGGCCCGCTGCGCACCGCCGACCTGAGCGACACGTTGGCGATCGCCGACCCAGCGATCAGGGCCAGAGCACAGCACGTCGTCAGCGAGAATCAGCGCGTCCGCGAGTTCGCGGCGGCGTTGCGCACCGGAGATCTGGCTGCTGCGGGGTCGTTGATGGTGGCCAGCCACAACAGTCTGCGCGACCTGTACGTCACCTCCACACCGGTCATGGATGAGGCTGTCGAGCAGCTGATGTCGCGACCAGGGGTCTACGGTGCCCGCATGACCGGGGGTGGTTTCGGAGGCTGCGTGGTCGCTTTGACCGAGCCCGGCGCGATCGACGACGGATGGGTCATGCGAGCCGTCGATGGGGCACACCGGGTCGACGTACCAGAAGCGGGGAGGCAGCCATGACGACGGCGCGTGTTTTGGCAGGGGGTCTGCACTTCGGCGAGGCGCCGCGGTGGCACGACGGCGTGCTCTGGTTCAGTGACTTCTTCGACTATGCCGTGAAGACGGTCGACCTCGACGGGCACATCGCGGTCAAGCTCAGCATGGCTGATCGCCCGAGTGGTCTGGGGTGGATGCCCGACGGCAGCATGCTGATCGTTTCGATGACCGCCCGCGCCTTGCTCCGCCTCGACCAGGGCCGACTCGCGCTGCACGCCGACCTGTCGGGTATCGCCACCTTCCACTGCAACGACATGGTCGTCGACACGGCTGGCCGGGCCTACGTCGGCAACTTCGGGTTCGATCTCGACACGAACGAGATCAACGGCACGCTCGGCGAGGTGCTGGCGACCCACGCCGGAGCAACGATCGCCCGGGTGGATCCCGACGGGTCGGTTCACGCAGCGGCCGATGGCCTGATGTTCCCGAACGGAACGGTGATCACTCCTGATGGCCGCACGATGATCGTCGCCGAGAGCTTCGCCAACCGGCTGACGGCCTACGACGTCGCCGACGACGGCTCGATGTCGAATCGACGACTGTGGGCGGATCTCGGTACCCGAACACCCGACGGGATCTGTCTCGACGCCGACGGCGCGATCTGGGTCGCCAACCCGATCATCAACGAGTGCTTCCGCGTTGGCGAAGGCGGCGACATCCTCGACGTGATCGAGACCGACAACCGCTGCTTCGCGTGCATGCTGGGTGGGCCGGATCGTCGCACCCTGTTCATGCTGACGTCGCGATACTCGCTGGCCGTGGAGGCCGCGGTGCACCGCACCGGCAACGTGTTGGTCGCCGACGTCGATGTGCCGGGCGCCGGCTTGCCCTGAATGCGGTCAGCCGAGCAGTCGGGTCTTTTGGATGTCGAACTCCTCTTGGGTCAGGGTGCCGCGCTGCAGCATCCCTTCCAGTCGTTGGAGTTGTTCGCTGACGTCACCGGTGGGGGCGGCCGCATACCCGGCGCGCCGCTGGAAGTGGCCTTCCATCTGGGCGTGGATGAGGTTCTGGACCTGCGCCGGATGACGGATGTCGGTGAACCGCTGCTGGCCGTCCTCGCCGCCTGACTCGATCAGCAGGTCCCCTGCACCCAGGATTCGCTCGAACACACTCTGGTTGAAGTTGACGTTGTTGACACGTTCGAGCGGGATCTCCACACCGCTCTTGCCAACGACACCCTGGCGGAAGATCAACCGGTTGGAGGTGATGACGAAGTTGGTCGTCAGCCACTTCATGTACCGGATGACGAGCCAGATCGCTGTGCCCACCAGCAGGACCAGGGCCAACGACCCAAGCACCTTGTACGCGGTGGTGTTCGTGTCGGTCTTCATCATCACCACGATTCCCAGTATGATGCTGCCGAGCAGCGACCATGCCGGCTCGGCGAAGTACCACCAGTGCGGGTGCATGTCGAGGGCGATCGTCTCGTTGGCGTTCAAGTTCTTCTTGGGGAACGGCATGAACGCGACTGTAGTGACTGCGCGGAGTTCGGGACGCTACAACGAGAGGTGGGGCCGAGTGCCGCGGTCGGGGCGCCGTATCGTGTCGCCATGACCGTGGATCGTCTGCTGGTGGGGCTCGACGCCGCCCAGCGGCGCGCGGTCGAAAGCGACGCCGCTCCCCTGGCGATCGTCGCCTCGGCGGGTTCCGGTAAGACCATGGTGCTCACCCGCAGGATCGCCTACCGGATCGAGAGCGGCCAGGCCGAGCCGCGCCACATCGCCGCGCTGACCTTCACCCGCGACGCCGCCGGCGAACTGCGGCGCCGTCTCCGACGCCTCGAGATCCACGAATCGATCGAGGCCGGCACGTTCCACAGCATCGCCTTGCGCCTGCTACGCGACCGCGCGCTGACGCGAAACGAGTCGATGCCATCGCTCGCCCCCGATCGGGTGCGTCTCGTTCGGGAGTGCCTCAAGGAGTTGCGGATCGAGCTCGACGCGTACCCGACGATGACCGACATCGACTGGGCCCGTGCCCGCCGCATCGAGCCCGTCGACTACGAGCGCGAGTCACGCGCCGCCCGCCGTCGAGGGACGGTACCACCAGGTCGATTCGTCGACCTCGCGGCTGCGTACGAGCGCCTGAAGCGACGTCGCGGTGTCGTCGATTTCGACGACCTCCTCGATCTCAACCTGCGCGCCGTGGAGACCGATGCGGCGTTCAGGTCGTTGGTGCACTGGCGCTTCCGCCACTTCTTCGTCGACGAGGCCCAGGACCTCAACCCACTGCAACACGCCCTGCTGGAGGCGTGGCGCGGTGATCGGCCCGACATCTGCCTGGTCGGCGATCCACGACAGGCCATCTATGGCTGGAACGGATCCGACCACACCACGATGACGGAGGTGGAGCGCGCCTATCCGGGGGTGACGGTGATCTCCCTCACGACCAACTATCGGTGCTCGCCGCAGGTCGTCAACGCCGGCGCCGCGGCGCTGAGTGCCAGCGGGCAGCGCGACGACACGGCCAGCAACCGCGGCGACGGTCTGCCGCTACGGATCGAGTCGTACCCGACTGCTGAGGCCGAGGCCGCCGCGATCGCCGCCTTCGTGCGCAACTCGCTGCACCAGCACAACCCGTCCGGAATCGCCGTGCTGGCCCGGACCAACGACCAGCTGGTGTCGATCGAGGCGGCATTGGGCGCGGCCGGGATCGCTACCCAGCGCGCCATCGGTCGGTCTCCGTTGGAGGTCGCTGTCAGCGATGCCTACCGGGCGACGAGCCGCGAGGCATTGGCGCTGTGGGCCGACGAGCAGTTCACCCATCACGATCCCATTCGCCGGCGCGTGGCGGAAGAAGTCGACCGCTTCCTCACATCGCAAGAACCCGGGGGCTTTCGGAGCTGGGTCGACGCACGCACCCCCTTCGACGATCTCGACACCGAGGCCAACGACGGCGCTGTGTCGCTGTTGACGTTCCACGGCGCGAAGGGGCGTGAGTGGCCGGTCGTGGTCATTTCCGGAGCCGAAGACGGCTTGATCCCGCACAGTTCGGCGGTGTCCGCCGCACAACAGGATGAAGAAGCCAGGCTCCTCTACGTCGCAATCACTCGGGCCGTCGATCACCTCGTGATCACCCGAGCCGAATCGCGGCGGGGCAACTCGACCAGGCCGAGCCCGTGGCTGGCGGCTGTCGAGGCGACGATCGCCAGCGACGCGTTGGTCCCGCCGCCGATGCGCGCCTCCCGCGCCCGGATCGTCGACCCGCTCGCCGAGTTGAAAGCCTGGCGGCGACAGATCGCCCGTGGCGCCGCGGTCGCCGAGCTCACGATCTGCAGCGACCTCGTGCTGCGCGGGCTGCTGGAACATCCACCGACCAGCACCGACGACCTCGCCCGTCGACTTGGTCTCACACCCCATGCTGCCGCCAAGCTGCGACCGCTGCCGCAGGTGGTCAGTGGTGCCGGTCAGTCGAGCTCGACGATGACCGGGGCGTGATCCGACGGCATCTGCCCCTTTCGGGCGTTGCGGTCGATCACCGCCCACGAGCATCGCTCGGAGACCGAGCGACTGCCCAGCACGAGGTCGATCCGTAGCCCCCGGCCCTGGTGGAAGTCGCCTGCCCGGTAATCCCACCAGCTGTACAAGTTGGGTTCGTCGTGATGCTGGCGGAACAGGTCGACCATCCCCCAATCGCACAGTTCGGCCAGCAGGTCGCGTTCGGCAGGGCTGGTGTGTGTCGCGCCGACAAACTTCGCCGGGTCGTACACATCGATGTCGGTCGGCGCAATGTTGAAATCGCCGGCGACGATCACGGCATCGTCTGGAGAGCTGGTTGCAGCCACGTGCTGCCGCAGTTGCGCCAGCCATCGCAGCTTGTACTGATAGTGGTCATCGGTGAGCGAGCGGCCGTTCGGCACGTACACGCTCGACACCCGCACGCCTCCGCAGACCGCAGAGACGATCCGGGCATCGGGATCGGGGTCGCCCTCGGCGAAGTTCATCACCACGTCGCTCAGACCGACCTTCGACAGGATTGCCACGCCGTTCCACTGCCCTTGGCCGTGGTGAGCGGTCTCGTAGCCCATCCCCATGAACGTCAGCGCAGGGAACGCTTCGTCGGAGAGCTTGGTCTCCTGCATGCACAACACGTCGGGCTGCATGTCGACCAGCCACTGTTCGACGCGCTCGAGGCGAGCCTTCAGGGAGTTGACGTTCCAGGTTGCGATCCGCACGACAGCGACCGTAGCGAACTAGGCCGACCGGGCACGGCGTCGAGTCGGCTTGGCAGGGGCCACCTCGACGACCGTCGGCTCGGCCGTTGGTGTCACTGCCGGCTTTCTGCCACCGCGCTTCTTCGGAGGTGCTGCGGGAGCCGGCAACTCGACGACCGCGGGTGTGGCTACGACCTCTGGCTCGACGGGCGGTCGCTCGGCTGCAGCGACAACAGGAGCAGCCTTCTTGGCCCGCACCTTCGGTTTGGCCTCCGGCTTGACCGCCGGCTTCGACTCCGCGGCGAGTTTCTTCGCGGCCCGCTTCTTCGGCGTGGCCTTCGGCTCGGGCTCTGGAGCAACCTCGGCCGGCACGGGAGATGCCGCCGCCTTGCTCGCTGCTTTGGTCGCCGCCTTCTTCGACACCCGCTTCGGCTTGGCCTCGACCACGGCCTCCGGCGGCGGGGTCTTGACGATCGTCATGGTCGGGATCGCCAGGTCGATGCTGCGGCGCGCCGGGGCGAAGCTCTCGACCACCAGCGTGATCGACTCGCCGATCTTCATGAACTCGCGCGCGCTGCGCGGCGGTGGGTCGGCCATCAGGCTCAACGGCACGTAGCCCTTGACGTCGCCGATTCGCACGTAGGCGCCATGCGACGAGTAGTTCTCAACGATGGCGTTGACGCTGCTGCCTGGCTTGTGGTGCTCGACGAACGTCAGGAACGCCAGCAGGTCGTTGGTGCCAGTGCTCCTCGGTGTGGGCTCGACACGCTCGCCGGCGTTGGCTGCGGAATCGTCGACCTTTGTTGGCTCGGCGGACTTGGCCGCCGCGGCAGCCTTGCCGTCGCGGCCCCGACCGGACTTGTTGAGCGTGGCACCGGGCGGCGGCGCTGCGGGGATCGGCATCGGCTGGCTGGCTTCGGGGCTGGCCGACTTCAACTTCGAAGTGCGACCGCGCTTGGCCTCGCTGACCGACTTGCGGCTGGTGGGTCCGCGCACGGGCAGCCGATTGACGAACACCCAACCGATGTGCGGGACGGGTTTGCCACCGACCAGACGACCTTCGTCGAACAGCCACGTGTGAGTGCCGTGGAACTCCTGATAGCTGTCATTCGACAGGATCGTCGCGTTGACCTTGTTGGCGATGCTCAGCACGAACGCGTCACCGCGGCCGATTGCCCCGGCCGGTGGAGCGACGATCTCGTTGTTGCTGACGGCTGCGTCGAATTCGGCGACTTCCTTGGCATCGATTCGGTGCCCGAACGTCGCATCGAC
>JANPOJ010000682.1:0-5897 GCA_031427935.1 Ilumatobacteraceae bacterium
TCCTGTAGCTGAAAGCGTAAAGGTAGTATTTTGTGATACTGCCACTGTCTTTGAGCCATCTGCAGTAACACTTCCAACTCCGCCACTGATTGAAACGCCCGTTGCGTTTGTAGTCGCCCAGTTTAGGGTTACGTTACCACCTCCGTATGGAAGTGTTGTTGGAGTACCAGTGAACGCATCACAAGAAGCAACAGTAGTGTATGCACTTTGTGAGTAGTATGAAGATTGATTGTAATATGAGGACTGGTTGTAATATGAACCTTGGTTATAGTAATTCCCCTGTGAATAATATCCACCTTGAGAGTAACCACCTCCGCCACAGCCTCCACATCCACTATCTTGAGCAAGTGCTTGTGGTGCAACTGCGAATATCGCAATGACAAACACAAACGCGAATAAAATTTGAATAATTTTTTGCATAAATAAATGTTGTTTCTAATATAATGTTGCTGACCGGATCATTCCGGATATTGAATGACGAAGTATTTCGGCACCAATATCAAGAATTATCGAGAAAATGTTGAGGGGAGAGTGACGATGAAGACATCAGCACCATGACCGCGTTCTTGCGAGCGATCACCCCATACACGCCGATGCAGAACAGGACCGCGCCGAGCAACAAGAACTCGTTCACCAACATGGCTAATCCTTCCCCATCAATCTTTCCGGGCCAGCACGATGGCGCCGATGACGGCGGCGAGGAGCACGAACGACAGCGCCTCGAACGGCAGCAGGAACGGCTTGAAGATGCTGTCGCTGAGCGCAGCGGTCGAGACCTGCGCGGCCGGCTCGAGGTGGTCGTCGCCGAACCCCTTGATCAACACATACGACATGGTGCCGAGCATCAACAGCGCAACGGGGATGCCCAGCGCCCAACTCTTGTTGTTGAGATCGGTCTCCTTGCCGACCCGGGCGCGTGTCAGCATGACGCCGAAGAGGAACAGGATCATCACGGCGCCGATGTAGACGAGAACCTGGGTGACGGCCACGAACTCAGCGGCCAGCAGCAGGTATTGCGCTGCGGCACCGGCCATCACGGCCACCAACGACAGCGCGGCATGTACCACGTTGCTGCTGCGCACGACATTGACCGCGGAGACGATCATGAACGCGGCGATGACCCCGAAGCCGATGTTCTGGGCGACGTTGAGGTCGGCGGCCAGCATCACTTCTTGCCCTTCTTGTCGGCGCCGACTTCGAGCTCGGGTGCCTCGGGCACCGTCTCCATCCACTCCCCGAGCTTGGTCTTGTCGTGCAGCAGATCGGCGATCTTGGGCTCGCTGTACTCGTACTCCGGGCTCCAGAACAACGCGTCGAACGGGCACACCTCGACGCAGATGCCGCAATACATGCACAGCGCGTAGTCGATGTCGAAGCGGTCGACGATGTTGACCTTGCGCGGCGCGCCGCCGGCGCGGCGCGGCGGAGCCAGTGTCTTGTGCGCCTCGATGTAGATGCACCAGTCGGGGCAACTGCGCACGCACAACATGCACGATGTGCAGTTGTCTTCGCGCAACGCGATCACGCCGCGCGAGCGGATGGGCGGTGCCTCTTTCTCGTGCGGGTACTGCACGGTGTTGGCGCCACCGCCCATGCTCTTGGGCTTCATCGTGTGGGCCAACGTCTTGAACGTGACGCCAAGGCCCTTCATCAGCCCCGGGACCTGTGGCTTGCCCGCCATCAGAACACCACCTTCAAGACCGCGGTCACCATGATGTTGAGCAGCGCCAACGGGATCAGCACTTTCCAAGCGAAACGTTGGAGTTGATCTTCACGGAACCGTGGGTAGCTGAATCGGATCCACATCATGAGAAAGGTCAGCACCAACATCTTCGTGAGCATGATGACCGGACCGGCGATGTTCATCCAGTTGTCGACGTCGCCGATGCTCTTCCAACCGAACCAGCTGAACGGCACACCCCAGCCGCCGAGGAACAGCACGCTGGCGATGAGGGCGAACACGCCGGCCGTGGCGAACTCGGCGATGAAGAAGATCAGGAAGCGAAAACCGCTGTACTCGGTCATGTAGCCCGACACCAGTTCGGACTCGGCGATCGGCATGTCGAACGGCACTTGGGTCAGCTCTGCCTGCACGGCAACCATGAAGATGATGAAACCGAGGAACTGGGTGAGGATGTACGGGTTGCCGAGCCCGTTCCACCCGAAGATCTCGCCGGCGTTCTGGCGCAACACGATGCCTTGCATGTTCATCGTCTCGGCCTGGATCACGACGCCGAGGACGGCCAGCACCATCGGCAACTCGTAGGCGATCAACTGGCCGGCAGCGCGCAGACCACCGAGCAGCGAGTACTTGTTGGCGCTGGACCAACCGGCGATCAAGATGCCGAGCGTGCTGATGCTGCTGACCGCCAACATGTAGAACACACCGGCGTCGAAGTTGGTGAAGTACGCGTCGGGGCCGAACGGCACGACCGCCACGAGCAAGAACGTGCTGACCAACACGATCAGCGGCGCCATCTTGAAGATCCGCTTGTCGGCCTTCTCCGGCTGGATGTCTTCTTTCTGCAGCCATTTGCCCACTTCGGCGAACAGTTGCATCGTCCCGTAGGGCCCCGCTTCCATCGGACCGAGGCGGCTCTGCATGAAGCTCATCATCTTGAACAGGAACAGGTAGACGATGGTGCCTGCCGGCAAGAGCACGGCCACCGTGCCACCCAGGACGCGCAGCAACGACTGCGCCCAGTACGGAAGATCAACGGCCAACATCACCGATCAATGTCTCCGAGGATGAAGTAGAGCGACGCGAGGATCGAGATCACATCGGGCACGTACACGCCACGCAGCACCCACGGCACGATCGAGATGTTGTTGAAGCTGGCCGAGCGGATCTTGACACGGAAGGGACCGAGGTCGCCCTTGCTGACGACGTAGTAGCCCATCTCGCCGAGTGGGTTCTCGGTGCTGACCCAGGCTTCGCCCTCCGGCACCTTGATGATGCGCGGCACCTTGGCCATGACCGGACCGCTGGGGATGCCATCGAGCAACTGGTCGACGATCTTGGTCGCCTCGCGCGTCTCTTGCAGTCGCACCCAGCAGCGGGCGTAGCAGTCGCCGTCGGGGTGTGTCCACACCTTCCAGTCGACCTTATCCCAAGCCATGGGCAGCTTTTGATCGCGTCGCAAGTCCCAGTCGACGCCACTGGCTCGCAGGTTGGCGCCACTGAGCCCGTACTGCTTGGCCACATCGGCGGGGATCACGCCGATGCCACGGAGGCGGCTCTGGAAAATCTCGTTGCCGAACAACAGATCGTCCATCTCGTCGCAGAACGTGCGCAGCTTCTTCATCACCTGCTTGGTCTCGGTGATCCACCCGGCGGGGAGGTCGTCTTTCAGCCCACCGATGCGGTCGAAGTTGGGGTGGAACCGTCCGCCGGTTGCCGCTTCGATCAGGTTGAGGACGTACTCGCGGTCGCGGAACGCGAGGAACACCGGCGTGATCGCACCGAGCTGCACCCCGAGATCGCCGAGGAACAACCCGACGTTGGCGATGCGGCTGAGCTCGAACAGGATCGTGCGGATCCACTGGGCGCGGGGCGGCGCCTCGATCTGCATCAGCTTCTCCGCGGCGAGGATGAACGGCACTTCGTTGGCGAAGCTGCCCAGCCAGTCGATGCGGTTGATCAACGTGGTGACCTGTGGGAAGGTGCGCACCTCGGTGAGCTTCTCGTAGCCGCGGTGCATGTACCCAGCGCTGGGCTCGGCCCAGATCACCTGCTCGCCGTCGAGGCGCACGATGATGCGCAAGGTGCCGTGGGTCGCGGGATGCTGTGGCCCGATGTTGAGGGTCATGCCCTCCGTCTCGAGCTCGACGTTGAGGCGCGCGTCCGCGGCCTGGGCGGCGATGTAACTGAGCTTCTGGCGATCGGCGAGGTCGGTCACGTGGTTACCTTGTGAATGGTCGGGCTCATGCTTCGCCCTCCGCGGCATCTTCGTCGCCCGCTTCGTCGTCGCCGGGCAGTTGCTCGACATCGACGATGCCCGGCCACGGCTTCACGATGCGCGCCAGCAACGGGAAGTCCTTGCGCATCGGGTGCCCTTCGAACTCCATCGGCAGGTACATGTTGCGCAGATCGTTGTGACCGGCGAACCCGATGCCGAACATCTCGTGAGCCTCACGCTCGTGCCAGTTGGCACCGGCGTACACGGTGATCCAGCTGTCGACGATGGGATCATCGTCGGCAAGATCGGCCTTGATCGTCACGCCGAAGTGCTCCTTGATGTTGGTGACCCTGGCGAAGATCTGCATGCGGGTCTCGCCGCCGGCGTATCCCTGGCGAATGGTGTCGTCGCGCTCGACCGGAGGCTGCGTCGGGTCGTCTTCGCCGCGGCCGTAGGGACTGGGCATCCAGTCGATCGCCGACAGGAAGCAGAAGTACTCGCAGCCGATCACATCGCGCAGCGCCATTCCCGCGGCACGCCACGCAGGGGCGTTGACTCGCACCCACACGTCGTCGCCCGGCTTCACCAGGCTGTCGATCACGCCGTCGCCCAGCACATCGCGCAGACGTTGCACGATGCCCTCGCGCAGCCCGTCGCCAGGTAGCGCCAGCGCTTCGGTCTCGGTGCCGGCGTCACTCAATGCGACCACCGCCCACCACGATCGGTTCGCGCATCGAGACGTCCTTGACCATCGGTTTGGTGCCCTCGCCGCGCCAACGTGCGCCCATGTCTTCGTTCTTGATCCTCTGTTGCAACAAGACTATGCCTTCGAGCAGCGCTTCCGGCCGTGGTGGACAGCCGGGCACGTAGACGTCGACCGGGATGATCTGATCGACGCCTTTGGTCACGGAATAACTGTCCCAATACGGCCCGCCACAGTTGGCGCACGAACCCATCGAGATCACGTACTTCGGCTCGGGCATCTGCTCGTAGAGACGCTTCACCGCGGGGGCCATCTTGTCGGTGACGGTGCCCGACACGACGACGAGGTCGGCTTGACGAGGGCTGGCCGGCAACGGGATCACGCCGAGGCGCATCACGTCGTAACGCGGCGAACCGAACGCGGCGCCCATCTCGATCGCGCAGCAGGCCAGGCCCCACTGGTACACCCACAAGCTGTACGAGCGGCCCAGGTTGAACAGCGACGTGAGCGGTTTGGGCATGCGCCCCTTGTCTACGAATCCCATGCGGTCATACCCAACGCAGCACGCCCTTGCGCCACGCGTACACGAGGCCAAGGAGCAAGACGAGCACAAAGATTCCCATCTCGGCGAGACCGAACCCGGCATATCGCTCGAGTTGGGTGGCCCACGGGAAGATGAACACTGCCTCGACGTCGAACACCACGAACAGCAGGGCGAAGATGTAGTAGCGGACCTGGCTCTGCGACCAGCCGTCGCCAACGGGGTCGACGCCACTCTCGTAGGCGGTCAGCTTCTCGACCGACGGCTTGTTGGGCCGCACCAGTGCCGAGATGCCCAACAACAATCCGGCCAATAGCAGGGCGATCGCCCCGAACCAGACGACCGTGAGGTAGTCGCGCAAGAAGTCCGACATCGCGGCCGACGCTACTACGCGGCGTGAATGGCACCGCAAAAGCGCGGCGCGTTCTGTCTGTCAGCCGCTGCCGGACCTGGTCATTGCTGCGCAGGCCGAGTTGGCGGGGCTGACGGTGCTGCACCACGACGCCGACTTCGACCTGATTGCTTCGGCGACCGGCCAGCCGACGCTGTAGATCTCGCAACCCGGTTCGATCGACTAGCCGATGCGGGCATACTGGGTCCATGCCTGACGAAAGCGAAATCTCCACTGGGCCCACCGACGACGAACCAACGGCCGCTGAGCTCGAGCTGGAAACGTACGACCTCGATGGTGACGGTGAGATCGGTGTGATCGATCACGAACGAGCACGACTCGGTCTGGTCGACGCCCGGTTGG
>JANPOJ010000683.1:0-1826 GCA_031427935.1 Ilumatobacteraceae bacterium
TCGGGCGCCGAGCGAGCGCCGAACGAAGCATCTGGCGCTTCGACGGCGGAGCTCGCTTCGTTCCACTTGTCGACACGACTGCCCGACGTTGTCGCCCACACGCGGCGAACAGCTTGCGGTTCACGCCAAAGGGCCGGAGGCGTGCCTCTCAACGAGCTACCGCGAGTCGCCGGTCAGTTCGACGAGTTCGTGGTGATCGGCGCCGGCAAAACCGGCATGGACGCCTGCATCTGGCTGCTCGGAAACGGGGCGGATCCCGACCACATCCGCTGGATCGTGTCCCGCGACTCGTGGGTGCTCGACCGGGGCAACGTGCAGCCCGGCGACGAGTTCTTCGCGGCGCTCTGCAAGAGCATCGCCGACCAGGCCGAGTGCGCTGCGCTGGCGACATCACCCGACGATCTCTTCGTGCGGCTCGAGGCTGCGGGCGAGCTGCGCAGAATCGATCCGGAGGTCACACCGGAGGCCTACCACTGCGCGATCTTGAGCGACGGTGAGCTGGCCCAGCTTCGCCGCATCCGCAACGTCGTGCGCCTCGGACGAGTGGCCGCCATCAACAGCGCTGAGATCGTCCTCGACCGAGGCACGATTCCCACCAGTCCGACATGCCTGCACATCGACTGTTCGGCGGCCGGCATCCCCGGCCATCCATCCAAGCCTGTGTTCAACGGTGACCGGATTACCCTGCAATGGATCCGGACGTGTCAGCCGACGTTCAGCGCGGCGATGATCGGCTTCGTCGAAGCAACGTTCGCCGACGACGATGTGAAGAACCACATCTGCACCCCGATCGCCCCGCCGACCGTGCCGCTCGATTGGTTGACGATGATGCACACCGAACTCGCCAACCGCGCGAACTGGGCCGAATTCCCAGAGATCGATGCGTGGCTCGCGACCGCTCGGCTCGATCCGTTCACGAAGTACGCGAGGAGGCTGCTCGGTGTCGACGCTGAGGCGACGGCCCACCTCCAGCGCTACCTCACCAATGTTGGCCCTGCGGCCGCCAACATCGTCGACCTACTCGCCCACGCACGGGGATGAGGGAGATGGACGAGATGCTGAACATCGACTCGCCAACGCCCACCGCGCCGGCCGCTCAGTGGTGGCCGGTGCGTGTGAGGTGGAGCAAGGCGCGCACTGCGACGAACGAGCCGACCACGATCAGGATCGTCGTCAGCAAGATCCGCCGGTGCCGCAGCGTCCAGTCGAACACCGCGTCGGATCGTCGGCCTGCCCACGCCGGGGAGACGTAGGTGCCGATGACCGGAGCGGCCACCATGAGGGTGCCGACGACGACGAACGTGGCCAGCCCACCGACGCGAGCGGGGGTCGATGCCTCCGAGCGCAGCAGCGTGGTTCCGGCGATGATCGCCGGCGGGTAGGTCGCCGTGACCAGACCGGTGAGGAACGCCGGGACCACCCGGATCGAGGTCAGCCGGGTGAGGATGCGCGGTACCTCGACCGAGTGGTCCGTCTCACGGTTGTGAAGCCAGTACCAGGTGGCCCACACCACCAGGGCGACACCAATCACCAGCTCGATCACGAGCGTCGCCCGTCGCGGGCCACCGCGCCGCGGGCCGAGACCGAGCCGGGCGACGAAGCCGGCGCCTGTGGCAACCACGACCAGCGCCGTCATCCAACCGGCGACGAATGCGGCACCACGAGCACGTCCCGACCGCAGCACCACGAGCACGACCAGCAGCGCCGTCGGCTCGTTGGCACTGAGCCCGAGAACAGCCAGCGCGCCAATCAGGGGCCACATTGGCTGGATACCGTAGCGCTCGCTGTCGCGGGCCTCGGCGCCCGTGCGTGGCAGCGCCGAACGC
>JANPOJ010000684.1:0-21787 GCA_031427935.1 Ilumatobacteraceae bacterium
CAGCGAATCCGATCTGATCGCCCGCCTCGACGGTCTGGCTGTACGTGTGTCCGACCTCGGCCGGCCCGGTAGGGGAGGGGTGGCCGACCGACGCGATCGCCTGATGGGCACCTGGAACCACCTGGCCGCGTGGATCGACGGTCGCCCCGAATTGGCCGCCAGCGCGCCGATCCAGCGCCGCCTGGCCAGCACGGCGCGAGACCTCGGCGAGTTCCGCATCGCCGCAGCGCGCTTCCGACAGTTCGTCGTCGGTGACCGCGGTGGGACGTCGGTGGTGGGGCCGCAAATCGATTCGGCGTCGGTGGCCGATGTGCAACAGGCCGCCAACTGCTTGGCCCGTGCCGGGCAATGGGCGGCCCGCCAGGCCGATCTCGACGGTGCTGCAGATCGCAAGAAGATGGCGGTCGGCGAGCTCTCCTTGGCGGCCGACCTGGCCCGGGCCGCTGCATCGGTGCTCCCCAACCGCGAGAGTCTGGGCATCCTCGCCAGCACGATGAAGCGGTGGGCGACGGTCGAACCGGATCGTCGGGACGAACTGCTGAAAGAGGCGTTGGACGCGTACCAACACGCCGACGCTACGACCATTGCGACTCGGTTCGGCGCGGAGAACGCGGTGCAGTTGGCGCTGATCCTCGGTGGCGACTATTCGTCGTGGGCGAGCACCTATCTCGCCGGCGCGGACGAAGCGCGGCAGGCCCCAACGGTCGAATCGGGAGCCGGGCAACCTCTCCGTGTCGACCAGTGTCGATCCCAGGCGGGGGACTTCTGGTCGCGTTCCGACGCCGCCGATCGCGCGCTGACGCGCCTCGTGGCGGCCACCGATGAACCATCGCGGGAGACCGCCACCGACGAGATGATCGTCATCTACGAGCGGGCCTTCGCCAGCCGGTCGACATGGTCGGAGCGCCAGACCGTGATCGGGCACCTCCGCGATCTCAGCGATCTGATCCCGGCCTCTGATCCCCGCCGGCCCCATCTGCAACGCGCCCTCGGCGACCTCCAGCAATGGGAGGAGGCGAACGTCGAGCACAGCGACACAGCGGCGGCCCACGCTCCATCAGCGACGCCGGCGACCGCTTCGACCCGCGTGCACACGGTGGCCAGCAGCGTCTCGCTGACAGCGTTTCCGGCCGGCTGCGGAGACTGCCTGCTGATCGAGTGGGATGGGGCGGCCGGCCATCACCGGATGCTGATCGACGGCGGCATGGCCAGTGCGCTCGACGAGGGCGTCGGGCGATACGCGGCCGCCCTGCCCGAAGCCCGGCTGGTCGTCGACGTCGCAGTGGTGACGCACATCGATCTCGACCACATCGGCGGCGCGATTGCTGCAATCCGCGCCGGGTTGATCGAGGCGCCCGACGTGTGGTTCAACGGGCTCGACGAGATCCGATCCCTCACCCGCGGACCACGCCAGGGCGATGAGTTCAGCAGCCTCATCCCACAGGAGATCCGCAATCGCCCGGTGAACGGCGCCCCGATCTACATCGCTCCTGATGGGGCGTTGCCCGTGTTCGATCTCGCCGACGGGGCGCGATGCACGGTGCTCGGCCCGACGCAGGAGCGGCTCGATCGGTTGGAACGGGCGTGGACGCCCGCGAAGCGCGGCTCGGCGGATGATCCGCTCGCCGACCTGTTGCAACGACTTGGCGACGACCTGGATCGAGGCGGGACGAGATCATTCGGCGGCGATCACAGCGTGCCCAACGGATCGAGCATCGCGCTGCTCTTCGAATACGGCGGCACGTCGCTGCTGCTGACCGGTGACGCGTACGCCGGCGATTTGCAGCAATCGATCCGCCGCCTGCTCGACGAGCGCACACAGAACCAGCTTGCGGTCGACCTGTTCAAGCTCGCCCATCACGGCAGTATGAACAACGTGACGCCGGAACTGCTTGACCTGATCGACCCCGGCGCGATCTTGATCTGCACCGACGGCACCCGATTCGGTCACCCCGACGTGGAGACGATCGATCTCCTCCGGCAGCACTACCCGTCGACGCCCATCGGGTTCACCGACGACACCCCGATCGTGCGGGAGCGTGCCGCTCACGCCGGGTCCGTGCCGCCCTCGCAGGTTCCGGTCAGCTTCCGCTTCTAGGAACCGTATGACACCCCCTTGGTATCGTCGCACGCATGCCCCGACTCGATCCGAAAGAGCGTGCCGGCCTGCCCGATCGTGCGTTCGCGTACATCGACTCGCAGGGCACGCGTCGCCTGCCCATCAATGACCCTGCTCACGTGCGCAACGCGCTCGTCCGCTTCGGCCAGGTCACATTCGAAGACGAGCCGGCGCGCGAGCGGGCTCGCATGCGATTGCTGAACGCAGCCAAGAAGTTCAAGATCGTGCCGGTCGGGTTCATCGCCGGCCAACTGCAGACCGAGCGTGCGCTCGGCGAGCGGGCCGGCCCTGTCGTGCTGCCTTCGGGCTTCGTGACCATGTTGATGACCGACATCGAGGGCTCGACAGGCTTGGTGCAGCATCTCGGGGCCCGCTACCGGGAGGTGATCGACGAGGTCTGGTCGATCCTGCGCCGCGGTGTCAGCGACGCCGGTGGCTACGAGGTCGAAGCGCGTGCCGACGAGTTCTTCGCGGTGTTCGAGTCGCCGCGATGCGCCGTCGACGCGGCCATCAGCGTGCAGCGCGATCTGCTCGGGCGTTCGTGGATCGACGATGTCGCAGTTCGGGTGCGCGTCGGCATCCACAGTGGCTACCCCACGTCCACCGAAGACAACTACATCGGCACCGATGTCAACATGGCATCGAGGATCACGGCGGTCGGTCACGGTGGGCAGGTCGTCGTCTCGGCCAACACTCGCGAGGGCGTCAAGGCATCCGCGCCCGCTGACGTTCGTTTCCTGGCGCTCGGTGCGCACAAGCTGCGTGGTCTGCCCGAACCCGTGCCCCTGTTCCAGGTCGCGGCCAAGGGCCTACCGCACCGCTTCCCGCCGCTGCGCACGTCGTGAACGGTCCCGGGTCGGGCCGGCATACGCCGAAGTGCCGTGAAACAGGTGGAATAGGTGCTACTGCATAGCGGATAATTCCGCTATCCAGTAGTCTTCAACCATGGAGATCTCGCCGTTCCCGTTCCAAGGCCCGCTCGAACCATCGCAGGTCAAAGGGCGTGGGGAACTGATTGCCGACCTCACCGAGCGCGTCACCGAACGGCGCGTCTCGGCCCTGATCGGGCCCCGTCGCTACGGCAAGACCAGCGTGCTGGTTCGTGTCGCCGACGATCTGGTGAATGCCGGGACCTCGGTCGTGTGGGTCGATCTGTACGAGGTCACATCGGTGGCCGACATCGCCCTGCGGTTCGACGCCGCCCTCAACGGGGCGACCGGGCCGGTGCGCGCCCGTCTGTCCAGCATCGCCGCATCTGTGGATCTCAACCTCGGTCTGTTGAAGGTCGGCTTCGCGCGGCGCAAGGACGAGCGGCCCGATGCGTTGGCGACCCTGCACCTGCTGCTCGACACCATGGTCGCGGCAGCGGTGGAAAATCCGACCGTGTTCATGTTCGACGAGTTCCCCGGCATCACGCGGGTGGACGGCGCTGCGGGGTTGATGCGCACCAAGTTGCAGCACCACTTCCAAGACATCGGGATCGTGTTCGCCGGGTCGCAACCATCACTGATGCGGGCGATGTTCACCGACAAGGCCATGCCGTTCTACGCCCAGGCCGATCTCGTGCCGGTCGGGCCGTTCACCGCCAGCGCAGTGACCGAGATCGTCGACGACGGTTTCGTGTCGACCGGGCGAGACCCCGGCAACCTGGCGACCGCCATCTACGGCTATACGTCGGGCCACCCGCATCGCACCATGCAGGCCGCCGATGCGGCGTGGCGGTCAGCCGAACCCGGGTCCCGGTACACCTCGAAGGTCTGGGAAGACGCGCTCACTTCGGTGCGCACCAGCACCGATCTTGCCAACGAGACCGTGTACTCCAGCTTCGTCGCCGGGGAGAAGATGGTGCTGCGGCTGGTCGCCTCACAGCATTCCCTGTTCGGCGCCGGCGCTGAGCTGATCGGCCTGGCCAGCGGCACGGCCCAACACGCGCGCGACAGCCTTCTCGCTGCGGGCGACGTCGTGAAGAACGCGAATGCGCTGTCGCTGGTGGACCCCGTCCTTGCCGACTGGATCCGTCGTCGCCTACCGGTCTGAGGAGCCGCCGCCCGAGGCTCAGGGCACGAGGTGACCGGAGTCAGAGCGCCTCCGGGAACGCGTGCCCGACCTGGTCGCGGCCCGCTGGGCTGTACACCGAGAGGTAGTGGGTCACGACGACGTCGTGACCGAGGTAGCGCCGCACCGGATCGAGGAAGCGGTCGGCGTTGACCGTGATACGCCGGTGCTGGCGGAGGTGCTCGCCCCACGACTCGACCACGAAGATCTCGATGAACTGGTGTGGCGCGGAGAGGTCGCGGAACAAACCCCACCGGTACGCGCCTGTTCGCCGGCGGTGCCGCTCGACCAGTCGCATGGCATCGGCGAACGATTGCACGTCGTCGCCCGGCACCTCGTACATCACGGTCACCAGCACGGGGCCGTCGGTCGGGTGAGGGACGATGGTCACCGTCGGGTCGTCGCTCGGCAGCAGGCGCTGGTCGAGCTCGGTCACCGTCCCGAGCACCCAGCGACGCGTGACCGCCAGGCCGACGATGAGCGTGCCGGCGGCAACGACGTGTGCAAGGGTGAGGCTGGTCGCTGCCAACGCCCCCCACGCCGCGCTGCCCAGCGCAACGCCGCCGGCCAGCACGAGCATGTACAGGCCCATGCCGCGAGCGCGAACCCACTCCGGCAGGGCGGCGAACGCGGCCACCCCGGTACTGGTCAAGGCCGTGGACCAAGCCAGGCCGCCGAGCAGCATGGCCAGACCGATGGCCCACGGCACTCGGCTGGTTCCCTCGACCACGAGCGCGCCGGCCAGTGCAACCGACGAGATGAGCACCAGTTGATCGTGCTTGAACCGTTCGTCGAGCCGCGGGCGGATCACCGCAGCGCTGGCTGCGCCAATCCCGAAGCAGCCGAGCAACACGCCGTACCCACCGCTGCTCAAGCCGAGGCGACCGCGTGCGACAACCGGCAACAGTGCCTGCAGCGCAGCGGCCGGGATGGTGAAGAAGGCCGTTCGATTCAGCACCAGCCGCAGCGCTGGCGAATGCACGGCGTAGCGGAGCCCTGCCCGCATCGCGCCACTGAACGTTTCGGCCGGCGAATCCAACTCCGTGATGGGTCGTCGCCACCACACGAGCACACCGACGATGGCGAGGAACGAGATCGCGTTCAGCAGGAAGACCCATCCAGGGCCACCGATGGCCACCACGAAGCCGCCGATCGCCGGCCCGACGGCGCGGCCGACGTTGAAGGTCAGAGAGCCGAGGGCGAACGCCTGGCGAAACTCATGAGGCGGCACCAGGTCGGGTTGGATCGCCTGGAATGCTGGAAACGTGAGGGCCGAGCCGGTGCCCAACCCGAACGTCAGCGCCAACAGGCTGGCGGGTGTGACGACGTCGAGGAACGACATCACCGCCAGCGCCGCGGCGCAGGCGAGCATGAACATCTGGCCGCCGATCAGCAGCCGGCGCCGATCGAAGATGTCGGCGAGAGCACCCGCCGGCACCCCGACCAGCAAGACGGGCAGCATGCTCGCCGTCGGCACAAGTGCGATCAGGAACGGCGAGGCCCCGAGGTCGCCCATCAACCACGCAGACCCGACGCTCTGCATCAGCGTGCCGATGTTGGATGCCAGTTGGGCGATGAACAACGCCCGGAACACGGGGTATCGCAGGGGCGCCCAAGGCGATCGTCGGGCCTCGACGGTCTCGATCTCGGCCTCGCTCATCGATCGCAACCATACGCTAGGGCGCCGGGAAAGACCAGCTCAGACCCGATCTTGGCCTGGACCGATAGGGTGCGGCCGGATGCATGCACCTGCGGTTCGGTTCGGGCTGCTTGGCCGTGTGGTGGTCGCCATGATGATCGCGACGACGGCCACCGGCACAGCGACGTTTGCGCCGTCGGCTGTCCGCGCTGCTCCTGCGCCGGTTGAGGCATTGCTGATCGGTGACTCGGTGCTCAACGGTCTGGCCCAGCCGTACAGCGCCGCTGGCCGCGCCGCGTTGGCGGCGCGCCACTCGTTCATCCTCGACAGCGCAGGATGCCGCCGGTTGATCACCACCAGCTGCCGGATCCCTCCAGGCTCGGCGCCGACCAACGCCATCACCGTGTTGCGCGCCCGAATCGGCCAGTACGACCGAGCGCTGGTGGTTGCTGTCGGCTATGACGACCCGTCCAGCGGAGAGTTCGGTGTCGGCGCCGCGGTCGACGTGATGATCGCCGAAGCCAGACGACAGGGGATCAAACACGTGATCTGGCTCACGTACCGCGAGGCGGGAGGCGCCGGCAACGCGGAGCGATTCCGCCAGAGCAATGCAGTGCTGCGCAGCCGAACGGACCCGGAACTGGTGATCGCCGACTGGGCGTCGCTGAGCGCTGCCATGCCCTCGAGTTGGTTCTCTGCCGACGGGATCCACCTCGGGCCGCAGGCCGCCGCAGCGATGGGCGCCCTGATCGGTGACACGCTGGATCTGCTTCTCGTGCCCGTCCGATGCACCACCGGGGTGTGGTCCGGCAGCGATGTGCCCGCAGGAGTTGCCGATTCGACCTCGGCGATTCGGCGGGTTCAACCTGATGTCGCCGGTACGCGCGATCGACACCCGCGATCTACCGGGCAAGCTCGGTGCTGGTCGCATGCTGACCATACCCATTGCCGGTGTCCTTGGGATTCCTGCGGACGCAACCGCGGCAGTCGTCTCGGTGACTGCGGTCGAGCCGTGTGCCGACACCTTCCTCACGGTCTTCCCGTGCGGCGCCGCTCTGCCGGTCGCGTCGATGGTCAACGCTGATGCCGTGTCGATCGTCGCCAACTCGGGAGTCGTGCGATTGGGTGGCGGATCCCTGTGCGTGTACACCCTGCAGCCGACCGACGTGATCGTCGACATCAGCGGATGGGTCGGGCCCACCGGTCTGGCCACGACTCCCGTTTCACCCGTACGTCTGGTCGACACCAGACCAGGCCTGCAACAAGTACTGGCGGTCGCCCAACAACGGGTGGGCGCCGGCCAGGTGCTGAACATCGACGTCGGCGCGTTGCCCGGCTTCGATCCGTCGGCCAAGGCGGCGACGATCAACGTGACGGCGGTGGGCCCACTTGCCGACGGCTTTCTCAGTGTGTTGCCCGGCCCGTGCGCCGACGTCAGCCTGCCACCGACGACGTCCAACCTCAACGTCACCGCAGCGCACGATGCCGCGGCGTCGGCCACCGTCGGCCTCGGCGCCGGTCAACTCTGCGTCTACAGCAGCACCAACACCGATGTCGTCGTCGACCTGCAGGCGTCGCACGGACCGACGGGCAACGTGGTTGCCGCAGTCGATCCGCAGCGGATCATCGACACCCGTCAGTCGACGCGACTGCTCTCCGGCCAATCGCGCCAGATCGATCTCGGCACCACCCCGACCGCAGTGATCGTCAATCTCACCGCTGTCAACCCATCGAGTCGCGGATTCCTGACGCTGTTTTCGTGCGGCGCGGGCATTCCCACCGTGTCGAACCTCAACGTTGTGGGCGGAGCCGTGGTTGCCAACCGCGCCCTCGTGTCGACAGGTGGTACGAATCGGTTCTGCCTGTACAGCAACGTCGAGACTGACGTCGTGATCGATGTCGAAGGCGTCGTCACGCTGAACTGAGTTCGGCAGCACGGTGCGACATATGGGTACATTTGAACGCCGGGCGGCCGCCGCTCGATACCGGCATCGATGCGATCGGTCGAACCGGGCAGCCTCGGAAGGCCACGTAGCGAAAAGCGGCTGCCCAGTTCGTCGCTAGGTAACGCCGCGCGGCAGATGTAGTGCGGTTGCCGAATCGATCGTGGGGCCGCCTGCCACTCGGGCTGTCACACGCTGACTGTCTCTGAGACGGTGTCTCTGAGACGGTGGCGCAGCGACCACCGTCGCAGCTCGGCCGTTTCGCGATGCGCGTTGCCAGGGTCTCGAATCAGCGTGAGCGAACAGAGGCGTGGAACTTCTGTGGGCGCGCACAGACATTTCGCTGGCATCGATTGGCGCCGAACGCCCGGTGGAGAGCTTCGAGGCACCCAGGGAGGCGCCAGACACTCCACGCTGGTCACTGTGAGGTGACGAGCTCGATGTCGACTGGCTTCCCGCCGCCTGGCCCGTTGATCGGCACGATGTCCATCGGGCACGCCGAAGCGATCACGACCACGTCGACCTCGGCGCGGAACAACACGCTGTCTGCCGGTGCCGACACCGTCGGTTCGAACGTGATGTTGCCGTCGAGGTCCCACGGGATGTTCATGAACAGGTTCAACGGGGCAGGCACGCGCGAGGTGCGGACGATCGACAACTCCGCGAGGGCTTCATCGAAGTTGGCGCAGCACGATCGGTGACCCGGGGCCGCACCGAGTTGCTCGTAGCGAAACTGGTCGCATGCGGCGATCACGGTGTCGTGCACGCCAGGACTGGTGTCGTCGATCATCGTCATGATCACGGCGCGCTCTTCGTCGAGCATGTCGACTCCTGGATGTGGTCGAAGGTTGCGCCAACGAACCCGCGAATGTTGCATCGACATGGCGATCTCGGGATGGTCGGCGCGGATCGCCCAGAAGTCGACGACCTGGGTTCCGTGCGTGTTGATCACCTGAACCGTTCCGCCGGCATTGATACGTACGGCGCGGGCGTGACTCCCCGGCACGATGATGCTCGGCATGCGACCCCTCCTCGATGACTGCGTCCCGGTCGAGCTCGACGAACGCCATCGACAACGTAGTACGCGGAAGCCGTCGCGGCATCGTGGCTGGTAGGTTCGGGTCGTGCTCGTTGGCCGCCAATTGCTTGCCAACCGGTATCACAACAAAGGCACCGCCTTCACCGGCGAAGAGCGCGACCGCTACCAACTCAACGGGTTGCTGCCGCCGGTGGTCGAAGATCTCGAGACGCAACTTCAGCGAGTGTGGGCGGAGTTCGACGCGGCGCACGGGGACCTCGCCCGGCACATCTTCTTGCGAGCTCTACAGGCGAACAACTCGGTGCTGTTCTATCGGTTCCTGGTCGACCACCTCGAGGAGTTGTTGCCGATCGTGTACACCCCGACCGTGGGTCTGGCGTGCCAGGAGTGGTCGCGGACCTATCGCCGCGAGCACGGCCTGTACGTGTCGTGGCCAGATCGCCACCGCATCCCCGAGTTGCTCCACAACGCTCTGTCGCCCGATGGGGTCGCCGAGGATGTCGATGTCGTCGTCGTGACCGACGGTGAACGCATCCTCGGCCTCGGCGACCTCGGCCTGGGTGGCATGGGCATCCCCATCGGCAAGCTGGCGCTCTACACCGCAGTCGGCGGCATCGATCCGGAGCGCACACTGCCGGTTTTCCTCGATGCGGGCACCGAGAACGAGGCGCTGCTGTCGGATCCCCTCTACCTCGGGTGGCGTCACCGTCGCCTGCGCGACGATGACTACGACGAACTCGTCGATGCGTTCGTCACCGCATTGCGGCACTGTTGCCCGCACGTGCTGCTGCAATGGGAGGACTTCGCCCAGCGCAACGCCAACCGACTGCTGAACTCGCACCGCGACAGGATCTGCTCGTTCAACGACGACATCCAGGGCACCGCGGCTGTGGCAGTGGCTGCGATCGTCGGTGGCATGCGCATCAGTGGCACGCCGCTCGCTGACCTGCGCGTGGTGATCGTCGGTGCCGGGTCGGCGGGCATTGGGATCGCTCGTCAAGCAGCGGGCGCGCTCGAGGCAGCCGGGGTGCCACAGGCGGAGGCCCGCCGCCGCTGCTGGCTCGTCGATCGGGATGGGCTGCTGCACGATCGACTCGACGAGCTTCACGACTTCCAGGCCGAGTTCATCCGACCGTGGGGCATGGTCGCGCACATCGCCGACGCAGACGGGCGGGTTCCACTGGTCGATGTCGTGCGCCACGTAGCGCCGCACGCGCTGGTCGGCGTGACCGGTCAACCCGGTCTGTTCACCGAGGAGGTGATCCGTGCCCAGGCCGATCATGTCGTGCGGCCAATCGTTCTGCCAATGTCGAATCCCACACCGCGCGCGGAGGGCATTCCGGCCGACATCCTGGCGTGGACCGAAGGTCGCGCCCTTGTCGGGACCGGCAGTCCGTTTCCATCAGCGCTGATCGGAGCTGAGCTCCATGCGATCACCCAGGTCAACAACCTCTATTTGTTCCCGGGTCTCGGCCGCGGTGTGATCGCGGTCAAGGCCGGCCGTGTCAGTGACGGGATGTTGAGCGCCGCGGCGACCGCGATCGGCTCGATCGCGCCGGCCGACCTCACGGCTCCGGCAACCCTCTTGCCACCACTTGCACAGGTCGGCGACGTCGCTGACGCCGTAGCGCTCGCGGTTGCCCGCCAGGCCGTGGCCGAGGGCCTGGCCGACCCACTCGACGATGCAGGGATCGTCGCGGCCGTCGAGGCGTGCAAGTGGCGACCGCAGTACAGAGACACACTTCCGTCGGGAAGGATGGCGCCATGACGGTGCAGCCGAGTCCCTGGGTACTCGCTGGCGAACCAACCAGCCTCGGTGACCCGACCGGTCTGATCACGTTGGTCGACGGCCAGACGTTCTGTCTCAGCGGTCGATCCGGCGACTTCAGCACCAACCCGACGCACGGCGTGTTCTTCGCCGACATGCGAGTGCTCAGCCAGGCCCGGCTGCTGGTCGGTGGGATCACCGTCGAGCCGCTCACCGTCAGCCTCACGGATGCCAGCGGCTGCACCTTCGTCGGCCGCTCGGTGGCGCATCACCAAGCCGACCCGCGGATCCTCGTGGTGCGTCGTCGACAACTCGGTTCCGTGTGGCACGAGCAGATCGAGCTGCGCAACACCACCGCATCCGAGGTGACGGCCGTCGTCGAGCTCGAAGTTGCCGCTGACTTTGCGGACGTGTTTGCAATCAAGGAGGGACGACCCAGCAGCGAGGGCGAGCACTCGCTGGAGGTCAAGGAGAGCAGTCTGCTGTTCGGCTGGCGGCTGGGAGACGTTCACCGGCAGGCCGAGCTCAGCGTCGAGGGGCCACCCGTACAGGTCTCCACGCGCGGCTTCATCTGGAGCGTCACCATCGAACGCCATGCCGTCTGCATGCTGCAGCTCGACCTGACGGTCGCCCTTGGTTCGTCGTGGATCGAGCGACGGCACCACCATCCGAGCGTGCCGAACGCTGCCAACCGGAACCGCGGGTGGCTGTCGTCGGTGCCCAAGCTGCGGACCGCCAACAGGCTGCTCAGCGCGGCGTACGACCGGTCGATCGAAGACATCAGCGCTCTGCGCCTGCACGACCCGACCGGGCGGCATCGGCCCGTCATCGCCGCCGGCGCGCCCTGGTACATGACGCTGTTCGGTCGTGACGCACTGATCAGCGCCTACATGTCGCTGCCGATCGACCCGACACTGGCGATGGGCGTGCTCGAGGCGCTTGCCGAGCTGCAGGGCCGCAACGTCGATCTGGTCTCGGAGGAACAGCCCGGTCGCATCATGCACGAGACGCGTTACCTCGGCGTCGACGCACCGACGTTGACCGGTGGCAACACCTACTACGGCTCGGTCGACGCCACGCCACTGTTCGTCGTGTTGTTGGGTGAGCTCAGCCGCTGGGGGCTCGGCGAGGAGGCGCTGCGAGCGTTGCTGCCGAGCGCCGACCGAGCCTTGTCGTGGATGCACGAGTACGGCGACCGCGATGGCGACGGCTACCTCGAGTATCTGAAGACGTCGGATCGTGGGTTGGCGAACCAGGGTTGGAAGGACTCCACCGACGGGATCCGCTATCGCGACGGCCGGGTCGCCGAGGCCCCGTTGGCGCTCTGTGAGGCCCAGGGTTACGCCTACGCCGCCTATCTCGCAAGGGCGTCGATTGCCTCGAGGCTCGGGGATCTCGACACGGCTTCCCACTACCGCCAACTCGCCGAGCGGCTGAAGGTCAAGTTCAATCACGACTTCTGGCTCGACGACCTCGGTTGGTACGCAGTCGCCCTCGGGCCCGACAAGGAGCCCGTGGATTCGTTGACGTCGAACATCGGCCACTGCCTGTGGAGCGGAATCGTGAGTGACGAACGGGCGGCGCTGGTCGCCGAGCGGCTGATGTCACCGGAGATGTGGAACGGATGGGGGATCAGGACGCTCGCCTCCGACGAACGCGCCTACGACCCGATGAGCTACCACTGCGGCACGGTGTGGCCCCACGACGGAGCCCTGTGTGCCGCCGGATTGCAGGCCTACGGATTCCATGACGCGGCGTTGGTCGTCGCCAACGGCCTCCTGGCCGCCTCGGAAGCGTGGCAGGGCCGGCTGCCCGAGCTGTTCAGCGGGCTCGACCGCCTCGACGTCGAAACCCCGATCCCGTTTCCCACGTCGTGTTCGCCCCAGGCTTGGGCCGCAGCAACGCCCTTCTTGTTGCTTCGCATCATGTTGGGCATGGAGCCCGATGAGGAGAAGGGGCTGCGAGTCGACCCCATTCCCGGCGCGATCGAAGACGACCTGTTGCTGGCCGGCGTCCGACTAGTCGATCGCCGGTTCAACGTGCGCATCGACGACGGGGCTGCCACCGTGCGCGAGTTGCATGCCGATCGAGATGGGGAATCCGCCAGCGGGTCGACGACCGCCGCCGTCAGCCCGGTGGCGATCGAGGCAGGAACCGACGGAGAGCTTCCGCAACACCCAGGCCGGCGCTCGCCGTGGTCAGCGTTACACCGGATGCTCGAACGGCGTCGTCAGCGTTAGCCACGGCGACGGCCACCTCGGCGATCGCGAACATCGCCAGATCATTGGATGCATCACCGATGGCGAGGATCGGGAGATGGCCAAGACCGAGATCGGCGACCGCGGCGAGTAGTCCGCTGGCCTTGTCGCATCCTGGCGGGGTGAGGGCGATCGAGCCCTTGTTGGTGATGATGGCGCGCTTGCTTCCGACGCGGTCGCGTGCCTCGGTGACGACGGCTCGCCACGACGTCGGCGCGCCCACCACGACATGGCCGATGTCGAGCGACGGCACGCCGGCAGCTCGCAGTTCGGTGATCAGCGCCGGCTCGACCGGCTCGGCGAGCAGCGTCAACTGGAGTGTCTCCACATCGACCATCACGCCTCCCTCCTCGCAGACAGCCCGAGCAGCGAGCTCGAGCACGCCGGGTATCACATACCCCAGCTCTTCCCACCGCCTACCGGTGACGATGACCAGCGTGTGACCGTCGGCCGTGGCCTGATTCAGGGCGGCGACCGCTTCCGCGGCAACTCCGACGCCGTCGTACAAGGTTCCGTCGACGTCGACGGCGATCACCATTTCGTGCACACCTCTTCTTACCCCAAACCCGTGATAGCGACACCCGGGCGGCTTCCCGTTTCGGCCGGGGTACGATCGGGTACCGGGGACGGGTTGGTCGATGAGTTGAAAGGCCTGTACTGATGAAAGGACTCGTCGTGGCGGCCAATCGGCTGCCGGTCGAACTCAGTCCTGATGGACGGCTCACCACGAGTCCTGGGGGTTTGGCCTCTGCATTGTCGTCGGTGACCCTTGCCGGCACACAGTGGGTCGGGTGGGCTGGCCCGGAAGCCGGCCGAGCGAAGCCGTTCGACCACGGTGAACTGCGGCTGCATCCTGTGGCGCTCTCCGAGGCCGAAGTCGTTCGGTACTACCAGGGATTCTCCAACGCGATCCTGTGGCCACTCTTCCACGGCCGACTGCGGACGGTGGAACTGAACCGGGCCTGGTGGCACTCCTATCGCATCGTCAACCGGCGCTTCGCCGCGGCGGTTACGCGCATCGCGCCCCAAGGTGGCACGGTGTGGGTGCACGACTACCATCTGCTGCTGGCGCCCACCATCATCCGGGCCAAGCGACCTGACCTTCGCATCGGCCTGTTCCTGCACATCCCGTTCCCGAACGCCCAGTTGTTCTCGATGCTGCCTTGGCGGAAAGAGGTGCTCCGGGGGATGCTGGGCGCCGATGTGCTGGGATTCCAGATCGCCGACGACGTCGCCAACTTCGTCGCCACGGCAGAACGCCTGGTCGATGCACGAGTGCGCGGGCACATCGTGTTCGACGGCTTCCACACGGTCGATGTCGATGCATTTCCGATCTCGATCGACTTCGCCAACTGGGATTCGCTGGGGAACCTCGTGGTGGCCCAGGCGTCGCGGCAGCGAGAGGTACTCGGCGTGCAGTCGATCTTTCTCGGCATCGATCGCCTGGACTACACGAAGGGGATATCGCAACGTCTCCGAGCGTTCGGGGAGTTGCTCGATGAAGGGCTGCTCGACCCGCAAACGTGTTCGTTCGTGCAGGTCGCCGTCCCGAGCCGGTCCGATGTTGCGGCGTACGAGGACGAGCGTGAGGAGGTCGAGCATCTGATCGATCTGATCAACAGCAAGCACCAGCGCGCCGACGGCTCGCTCCCTGTCGTCTACATGGATTCGTCACTCGACGAGGTCGAGGTGGCCACCTGGTTCCGGACCGCCGATGCACTGGTCGTCACGTCGCTCGCCGACGGTATGAACCTCGTTGCCAAGGAGTTCGTCGCAGCGCGCGGAGACCTCAATGGAACCCTGATACTCAGTGAGTTCGCCGGCGCTGCGCAAGATCTCGAGGGCGCGCTGATCGTCAACCCGTACGACATCGAGGCGATCAAGCGGGCGCTCGTAGCGGCGATCAACATGCCGCTCGTGGAGCGCGCCGCCCGGCTGAAGACGATGCGCGCTGCGGTGAGGTACAACGACGTGCACCGCTGGGCGCGCAACTTCCTCAGCCGACTGGAATCGACGGCTGCCGTCCGCGCCGAGGACCTCGCGCTGCGCACCGACGTCGCTGCCGGTGTGGGCTCGGAAGCCGTCCGAAAGCTCCGGTAAAGCCGGCACTCAAGGAGACAACGAAACATGGACATCGCGATGATCGCCCCGCCGTGGCTGCCGGTGCCGGCACCCGCGTACGGCGGCACCGAGGCCGTGCTCGACGAGCTCGCCCGTGGCTTCGAGGCGGCCGGCCACAACGTCTTGCTGGTGTGCCACCCGGACTCGCGGTGCCCGGTACCGCAGGCGTCAGTCATCCCGGCAGAAGACACCGTTCGCATGGGCCGCATGAGCATCGAGCTCGAACATGCGATCGGAGCGTACGAGCTCGTGCAAGACGCCGACATCGTGCATGACAACACGCTGGCCGGCCCGGTGTATTCGGCTCGGTTCCCGAGCCTGCCAGTCGTGACCACGAACCACAATCCGTTCACGCGGACCTACAACGCCATCTACAACGCCGTCGTACCGCGCGTCGGCCTCGTCGCGATCTCCGAATCCCACGCCTCGTCGACGCACCTGCCGGTCGACGCCGTCATTCATCACGGCATCAACGTCGACAACTACCCGTTCGGCGCGGGCGACGGCGGGTACGTCGCGCTGCTCGGGCGGATGGTGGCCAACAAGGGTGTGCATCGGGCCATCGCAGTCGCCCGCGCTGCAGGGATGCGGCTGAAGATCGCCGCCAAGATGCGCGAGCCGGACGAGCATGCGTACTTCGAGGAGTTCGTGCAGCCACACCTTGGCGACGACGTGATCTTCCTCGGGGAGGTCGATGCAGACGGTAAGCGCGAGCTGTTGGCGTCGGCAGCGGCGCTGCTCAACCCGATCAGCTGGCGCGAGCCGTTCGGCATGGCCATGCTCGAATCGCTGGCGTGCGGCACACCCGTCGTCGGCTGCCCGCAGGGTGCGGCCCCAGAGATCGTCGAACACGGCATCACCGGGTTTCTCGGCGACAGCGATGCCGAACTGATCACCGGGCTGCGGTCGCTCGACCAGATCGACCGCGCCGTGTGCCGCGATCAGGCGCGTGCCCGATTCTCGGTGGAGCGCATGGTCGAGGGGTACGTCGAGGTGTTCGAGCGCCGTCGAAGCAACCGTGTGGCGGCCTAGTACACCGAGCTAGTTGACCGCGGTGTCGTGGCCCTCCCAGTAGGGCTTGCGAAGTTCGAGCTTCAACGGCTTGAGCGCACCCGACAAAGGCAGCGGTTCGGTGCGGAACTCGACCGACTTGGGAACTTTGTAGCTGGCGATCGATGCCCTGGCGTGCTGCTTGATCTCGTCCTCGGTGGCCGAGAGACCGGGCCGCATGACGATGATGGCGTGGACCTGCTCACCCCATACCGGATGCGGGATGCCGATGACCGCAACCTGCTCGACAGCCGGATGCGAAGAGATGGCGTTCTCGACCTCGATCGAATAGACGTTCTCGCCTCCGGTCACGATCATGTCCTTCACCCGATCGACGAGGTACACGTACCCTTCCGCGTCGACGTGACCGGCGTCGCCCGTGCGATACCAGCCACCACGGAACGCGGCCTCGGTGAGTTCCGGCTGCTTCCAGTACTCGCGCATGAAGTTGCCACCGCGGGCACAGATCTCACCGTTCTCGCCCGCCGCGGCCATGGTGTCGTCCTTGCGGCGCACGGTGATGTTGACGCCGATCATCGGTCGTCCTGCCGAACGCAGGATCGGGCCGCCACGGCGATGATCCGCGGCGGTGAGGAACGTCAGGATCGACGAGCACTCGGTCATGCCGTAGCCCTGCGAGAGGTTGAGCTCGGGGAACGTGGTCATGATCCGATCGAGCAGTGCCGCTGGCATCGGCGATGCCCCGTAGACCAGATCGCGCAGCGACTCGAGACGACCCGGCTGGAAGTCGGCGTGGTTCAGCACCATTGCGATCATTGTCGGCACCATCACGGTCCAGTCGACGCGGTAGTGCTCGATGGCCTCCATGACCTGCTCTGGCTCGAACAGCGGCACGAACACCGAGGAGCCACCGGTTGCCGGTATCCCCAAGATGCCACCCATCGACGCAGCGTGGAACATGGGGGTCTGGTGCAAGTACACCCGCTCCACGCCGAAGTCGACTGCGAGACCAATGTGGTAGAAGTTCAGCATCTCGGCCCGCTGATCCAACAGCACGCCTTTCGCCCGTCCCGTCGTGCCGCCGGTGTACATCATCACGACCGGGTCCGTTTCTTCGGGTTCTGGCGGAACGACCGCCTCGCCGGTGTCGATCAGGTCCTCGTAGCGGACATCGTGCGGCAGGTCGGCGTCTCCCATCAGCACGACGTGACGCAGCGGTAGCTCGGAGCGGATCTCGGCGATGTTACGGGCGAAGTGGTCGGCGAAGATCTCGTCGACGAAGGCGACCGTCGTGCCGGAATCGCGCAGGATGTGCTGCAGTTCCTTGCCGGCGAGGCGAAGGTTGAGCGGGTTGATCACACCCGCACCCAGAAACCCGGCGTGGAACAGTTCGAGGTAGCGGTGGCCGTTGCACGCCATGACCGCAAATCGATCGTCCGGCTGCAGACCGAGTTGGTGGTGCATGCTGTTGGCCAGCCGCAGGACCCGATGGCCATGCTCCTGGAACGTGGCGTGATAGGTGCCGTCGTGAAAGCCGACCCTGTCGGGCCACCGCTCGAGGGCGGGGAGGAACTGCCGGTGGTACACGAGCTCTTTCATCTTGTTCCTACCCGCTCGCCGCGGCTGCGGCATCGAGCTGTGCTTGAGTGACGCCGCAACGCTTGGCAGATGCGTCGAGCAAGGCGTTGACGGCATCGGGTCGAGGGACGCTGGCGATGCCGAGTGCCAGCAGGTCGGCTTCCGACGTGGTCGCGATCAGATCATCGGCGGCGCACCGGGCTTTGCCGGGATCCACCCCGACGCCGACCAGGGTGTCGTAGAACACGCCGGCAACGAGCCCGGTCGGCCGATCGGTCGGACCCGCGGGCAGTGTGTCGCCCGGCGGCAGCGACGTGGTCGATGGGGAAGCGGTGGTGGGGGGCGGGATTGTTGCCGGTGCCTCGGCCGCCGGTGACGAGAGGGCCTGGACGGTGGCCGGCTTGTCGTCGCGCACCGACACGACGATGATGACGAGACCGGCTACAGCGAGCATCGCGCCGGCGATCCAACCCGTGGCAGCTTCCTTGCGACGGGCCTCTTCGTGGCCGACCGCGGTGCCCATTTGCAGCAGACCGCGGCGGTCGGCTTCTTTGACCAACGGAGGCACCACGACGAGCGCCGACAACAGTGCGACCGCGATGTTGATGGTCACCACGGTGCCGAAGTCGGCAAGCAGTGGCAGCGAGGAGAACATCAGCACGGCGAAGCCACCCAGGGTCGTCAGCGCAGAGGTGAAGAACGCACGCCCTGTTCGCCGCGCCGCCATCTGTGTACTGACCTCAGGATCCAGCCCGCGGTCGCGTTCCTCCGCATACCTGGCGATCAGCAGCACGGAGAACTCCGCACAGGTCGCCACCACGAGTGGACCCCCTACTGTCGACAGCGGGCTGAGGGTGATGCCGAGCACGCGTACCAGCACGGCAGAGGTGCCGACTGCGACGAGGACGGGGATCATGGTCAGTAGCCCGCGAGCGAGGTCGCGATAGCGAAGTACCACGAACGCACCGACCAACAACAGCGCCACGATCGTGAGCTGTGCACGATTGGCGGTGATGTTTTCGAGCAGGCCGACGCCCACCACGGCCAACCCGCCGGTGGTGGCTGACGCCTGTGTCGGCAGCATGGCTCCGTCGCCGGGGTCGGCGATTGCCGCACGCATCTTGTCGAGCACGACCGAGCGCTGTTCGAGGCCGGACGGACCGACCTGGAACAAGACCTGGGTCGCCTTACCGTCATCGGCGACCAACAGCGTGCGTAGTGCGTCGGGGGCAACGTTGTAGGCCAGCAACATGTCGAGGCCGGTCGGTGGAAGCGACGTGGTGCCCGGAACCTCAGCGAGCCATCCGACCGTGGTCGCCAGGCTCGAGGCGCCGGCCAGTTCCTTGTTCTCCGTCGTCGCCCGGGCGACGAGATCGAAGACGAATGCACCCATCTGATCCGTGAACACGCCGTTGGGCACGCCAGGATCGGTCTTCACGAACACCCCGAGGGTCGTCGCAAAGCCGGTCTCCTTCTCCAGCGTTCGGGCGTTCTTGATCGACGTGCTCGACTGGTTCGCCCAGTTGATCGGATCACTCTCGATCTTCGACCCGCTCTCCAGCACCAGGCCGAGCACAGGGAGGGCGATGGCCACCAGGACCAGGGGCAGCACGGTGAACCGAGGCAGACTCCCAAGACGACCGACCGTTGCTTCAACCCAGCTCTCCACGGGCTGCTTGGTGGTCGGTGAGCGGCGCTCACGCGACCCGATGATCGTGGTCGGGATCACGAGCCCGGCGATCAGTAAGGTGACGATGCCGATCGACAGCAGCACACCGAAGTCCTGCACCATCGGGACCTTCGAGATCTTCACGGTCAAGAAGGCGATGACCGCTGCAATCGTCGCCGCCAGCAACGGTGGGCCCATCCGCCGCAGGGTCACTTCGAACGGGTTGCCGGCGAGCTCGAGGGAACGCTCCTCCTCGATGCGGTTCTGGATCTGGATGGCGAACTCGATGCCAAGACCGATGAGGATCGGCAGACCGGCGATCGTCACGAGCGAGAGCTTGGTGCCGGTGAACCCGAACGCGCCGAACCCCCAGACGATGCCCACGACCATGCCGACCAGCGGCAGCAGTCGCCAGCGAACCTTGAACGCGACGAGCAGGATCACCATCATCACGAGCACGGCGATGCCACCGAGGATCAACATGCCGCCCTGGAGGTAATTGTTGATATCGGTGAGGAACGTCGGGGTTCCGGTGATGGTGACAGTCGCATTGGCGAACGTGTGGCCGCGCAGCGCGTCTTGCACCGCGGAGGATCCCTTTGCCAGTTGGTCGAGGGGTGCGTTGCCGACGAGCACTGCGGCGAGGACCGCATGGCGAGCGTCGGGGATGAACGCTTGCAGTGGCTTGCGCACGACCAGGCTGCTGTCGGGCGGAGCAACCAACTTCTTGTCGGCGTCAACGGTGTAGCCGTCGTTGCCGAACACGAGGAACTTCACCCAGTCGGGGTTGTCCATGCTCTGTTCACCGGCTGCTCCGAGCCGCAGCGTTGTGATCACGGCGTCCTGTTGACGAAGTGCCTGAGCGGCTGTGTCGGTATCACGCTGGATCGTGCGCGCGATGATGTCGCTGGCGACGCCTTTGGTGATGAGGTCATGGGTCCACTGCAGGAGCGTCAACGGCGAGACGACTGAGGCGACTGCGTCGCTCGTCTTCATCTTCGCTTCGATGTCGGTGAACTGGGTGATGTTTGCCGGCGTGAACAGATCGACGACCGACTTGCCTTCGTCGACGGTGAAGAGCACGACCATGTTCTCACCGCCGAACAGGCTCTGGTAGTCCTTGTTGTCCTTGGCCACCTGCGACGCGGGGTCGATGTAGCTGTCTTGCCCCGTGGCGAAGTCCAGCCGCTGCAAGCCGAAGCCCATCCCGATCGTGACGAGCACGACGATCGTCAGTGTCGCAGCGGTTCGTCGGCTGACCAGCCGACCCATCTTGTTCCAGAACTCGATCATGGCGCCAACACCTCCCGACGGCGGGCCGAGACCGCAAGGGCCGGTCGGTCGGCCCGCTTACGCAGCTCGGTCATCTCGGCCTCGATTCGTTGTGCCATCACATGCACGTCAGGGACGGCGTCGTAGTCGCCTGTGATCCCGAATGACAAGTGACCGTTGTACGACAAGATGGCCACACCGATGGGCACACCTTCGCTCAAGGGCACGAAGGGTAAGTATTCGAGCATCTCTCGGCCGAGGGCGTAGAGAGGGAACTGGGGTCCCGGCACGTTGGTGGTCACGGTGTTGACGATCTTTTGTGGCACGTTTCGCAACATGGCCATCGCCGCGCGAGCGCCGAGTGCGAACAGTACCGGGGGGATGAATGCTGCCCCGGCGAGGGCAGCCTCGCCGGCGGTCACCTGATGCGAGGCCTTCAGAGCGGCCATCTGCTGATGCATCGCCTCGAGGCGTTGCACGGGGTCCTCGATCCCGACCGGGAGCTCGGCGACGATCAGGGACACTTGGTTGTTCGACGTGTGGTCATCAGGAGGTCGGACCGACACGGGAACCAGCGACCGCAGCACGACCTCGTCGACCGGGTCACCGCGCTCGATCAGCATCGTGCGGAAGGCGCCGCTGATCACTGACAGCACGACGTCGTTCACCGATCCGCCGAAGGTTCGGCGTACGGCCTTCACATCGTCCAACGTGCATCGTCCGGCAGCCCATCGACGATGCGACCCGATGGCTCCGTCGATCGACATCGGTCGCGTGGGTGTGAACACCCGAGCACCGAATGAACGCAGACCGATGGCCACATCACTCAGTTGGTTCCACGCCTGTCGCGGGTGCATCCCTGCCGACCGCCAGGTCGCCAATTGGCGCACCGGGCTCGACGCCAGCCGACCGAGAGCATGCAATGCCAACATCGTGTCCGATGGCTCCGGCGGGGGATTCCACGGCTCGACCGGCTGCGTCGTCGACGTTCGATCGGTGTCGAGTAGTACCGTCATCAGATCGGTGCCCGAGACCCCATCGACCATGCAGTGATGCACCTTCGAGATCAGTGCCCAGCGGTCGGCCGGCAGCCCTTCGATGATCCACACCTCCCACAACGGCCGGGTGCGATCGAGCTCTTGCGACATCAACCTGCCCATCAAGTTCTCAAGGTCATGCTCGTCGCCTGGCGATGGCAGCGCCGAGTGACGGACGTGGTAACTGAGGTGGAAGTTCGGATCGTCGACCCACACCGGATGGCCCAACGCTGCCGGCACGAACCTGACCTTCTGTCGATACCGGGTCAGCAGCGGCA
>JANPOJ010000685.1:0-4395 GCA_031427935.1 Ilumatobacteraceae bacterium
ACGAGTCGTGCATGCAGTTGACCGAGCCGTTCGACGTGCCGGTGGTGGCCCTGGCCCAGATGCCGCACGCCGCGCTATCGATGCGCACCTCTTTGCCTTCCATGTTGCCGCCCGACTGGTAGGTCGACGTCGACTGGTCGAATGACAATGCAGTCAGCTTGGGGTTGCCGTTGGTCTCGGCGAACATCGAGAACCCGGCGAACACCACCAGGATGCCGGCCATCACCACCATCAACAGCCGGCTCTGGCGCTTGTCGCCGACCAACCGACCGAACGTCACCACCAAGGCGAATGGGATCAGCAAGATGGTGAAGAGCTCCATCATGTCGGTGAACCCCGTCGGGTTCTCGAACGGATGCGGCAGCCGACACGAAGTTCTGCACGGTCAGCCCGATTTTCACGGCGAGATCGCCCACCTTCACGCCACCTTCACGCCTTCTTCACGCCTTCTTCACGCCAGCGAGTTTGCCCGGGCTACTTTGAGGGCGTGGCCCGAATGCTTCCCGGCGCTCAACTCATTGCCGAAGGGCGCCACGCGGCGCCACCACCTCCACCGCCCACGGCGTTCCTGCGCGCCAATCAGGCCCGGTCCGAAGCGGAGTACAAGCGACGCTGCCGCGATGAGGGCCGCGTGATGTACCACATGCACGTCGGCCTCTCGACGTGGGCGGCCACGGAGACCGCGCTGGCCGAGGTGCACGCCGGCCTGGCCGAGGCCGGGCACACCGTCGACCGGTTCGGCCTTGCTCTCGACCGGGCGATGGGTGTGCCCGAGACCGAACGACATCTCACGGTCAAAGAGACCGGGCCACGCATCGCACCCGATGAGTGGCAACGGCTCGGCGAGGCGGCGCCGATCCAACCGCACCTCGGCGACTACATGATCGGCTTCCCGGCCGGCTTTCAGAACACGCTGCGGGCGCTGGCCGCCGGTGTCACCACGATCGGCAACGTCGGCCAGTACACGGCATACGACCTGCTGGGCGGATCCGACGAGATCCTGGTGACCGAGGAGACAGTACGGGCGCTGGCCGCGATCGGGGCGCTGCGCCAGCACGGCGCACTGGCCCACTCCAACCTCGAAGACGGCTCGGCCACGCAGGCATCACATTTCGGCGCGTACGTCGGCTGGGCCGCGCTGGAGCAGTACGTCGTGGAGGATCTGATCGGCGCCCGGTTGACACATTGCTTCGGCAACACCATCCAACAACCCGAGTCCCGCGCCGTCGTGCACTTCGCCCTCGATGATCTCCGCGGCCGTGATTCGATCGGCTCGATGATCTACGGCAACACTGTCGATCACCGACCGGGCGATCGGTCGCACAACCTGGCTGCGGTCACCGCGAAGTTGATGTGCGACATCGCTTTGCTGTTGCGGCGCCCAACCGGTCATGCCGTCAACCCTGTCCCCCTCACCGAGGCCGAGCGGATACCGAGCGCCGCCGAGATCGTCGAGATCCATCTCCTCGCGCACGAGATCGAACACGACGTGCGCACGTCTGCCGACCCCCACGACTGGGCGCACCTCGACAAGCTCGGCGCCGCGACTGCGGCATACGCGATCGAGTTCCGCGACCGGGCACTGGCCGCGCTCGACGACGACGGCGTCGATGTGGAAGATGCAGCGCAAGTGTTGCTGGCATTGCGTCGGACGTCGATGGGTGATCTCGAACGGCGCGTCGACCTCGCTGCCCCACCCGAGATCGCCCGGTTGGAGCCGTGGAAGGCTTCGCACGTGCGCCACCTCGCCGATCGCCTGAGTGCTGTCGCGCCGCGACTCGACGGCATGCGCATCGTGCTCGCCGTCCTGGAGGTCCACGACGTGGTCCGCGATGCCCTGGCCCGCGTGTTGCCACGAGCCGGGGCGGAGGTGATCCTGCTCGGCGCGAACGCACCCATCGACAGCATCGCCCGGGCGGCCAGCGAGGAAGATGCCGACGCCATCGTGCTCGGTGTCTACAACGGGAACGCGCTGGCGCTCGGCCTGCACCTTGCCGATGGTGCCCGCCGCGAACGCTGGGGCGGCACGATCTACATGGGCGGCATCCTCAACCAGGACACCGGCGAAGCCTTGCCGATCGATGCCCGCCCGGCCCTCGCCGCGTTGGGGGTGCGCTGCGTCGACGACATCGAGCAGCTCCTCGACCTCCTCGCGCGGGGGCCGAGCTTTGCCGCAAGGTGAGCGACCGCCGGGGTGATCGGGCTGGTCGCCTTGTACGAGCGCAGGCACGCAGCGCAGCAGGACGAGCGCATCGTTACGATCTGCGCCCATGGGCCAGGCGAACCTCGTTGCCTCACCACGCGTAGATCTCGTACTGCTCGACGAAGCGCTGTTGACGGCCTTCGTCGAACGTCGATTCGACGAGACGGCACAATTGCTCGATGCCGAGTTGGAACCGGGGTGGCCCGACACGCACGACGAGGCCTTCTTGCGGTCGCGGCTCGACGGCAGCCGTGACGTCGACACTGGCCGGTGGGGCGCCCGCGCCGTGATCCGTCGGTCATCGCCGCGTCGCATGATCGGTCACGCAGGCTTCCATGGTCCGCCTGGCGTCAACGCTCTCGGGCTCACGGACGCTGTCGAGTTGGGATACACGGTGTTCCCCGCCTCGCGCGGCATGGGCTACGCCACCGAGGTGGCCGGATCCCTGATGGAGTGGGCGCACCAGGCCCACGGCATCACGAAGTTCGTTGCCAGTGTGTCGCCCACCAACGTCGCGTCATTGGCCATCGTGTGCAAGCTCGGCTTCACGTTCCAGCGCGAGGCACATGACGACGTCGACCTCTTGGAGCACGTGTACCTGTTGGACCGCTGACTGGAACGTGCCCCTCGCCCGCCGAGGGGCACGCTTGCTACGTTCCTGGTCGTGCAGCTCGGGACCATGCTCATCACCAGCGACATCGGCAACGATCCCTCCTTCTTGAAAGACATGGCGCAGTCCCTCGAAGGCGCGGGGTTCGACACGATGTTGGCCAACGATCACGTCGCCGGCGGCCACCCCGATCGGCAACGCGACGGCGAGAAACTGCACACGTACGACGTGCCGTGCCACGAGCCGCTGGTGCTACTGACGTTCCTCGCCGCGGTCACTTCTCGCATCGAACTGGCCACGTCGATCGTCATCAGCACGCAACGCCAGACGGTGCTGCTGGCCAAACAGGCCGCCGAGCTCGACCTGCTGTGTGGAGGCCGCCTGCGGCTCGGCGTCGGGATCGGTCGCAACTGGATGGAGTACGAAGCCCTCGATCAAGACTTCTCCAACCGGGGTCGCCGCATCGAGGAGCAGATCGCGGTCTTGCGCCTGCTGTGGACCGAGGAGCTCGTCACCTTCGATGGCAACTGGCATCACCTCGACCGCATGGGACTGAACCCGTTGCCGGTGCAACGCCCGATCCCGATCTGGATGGGATCGTTCGTCGGCAGCCTGGTCGAGAAGGTCCTCGAGCGAACCGGGCGCCTGGCCGACGGGTGGATGCCACAGTTCCCGCCGGGCGATCAGCTGGTAGAAGCGCTGGAGCGGCTGCGCGGCTACGCGACGGCGGCCCGGCGTGACCCGAACTCGCTCGGCATCGAGTGCGGCACGCGCATCCGCGCCGGCGATGATCCGCAGACGTGGGTCGATACCGCCACCGCGTTTCGCGATCTCGGGGCCACACATCTCCGCGTGTCGACGATGGGCGGCGGCTACGCGACACCGGCCGAGCATCTTGCGGCGTCGATCCGATGGCACGACACCATCGCCGCGGCCGCCCGCGACTGAGCCCAGCCACAACCTCCGGAGGAAACGCTTCGCCATGACGACGATGACAGCGGCCGACCAGGTCGAACGGGTGCTGAAACCCATCCAACAGTTCGTGCGGGGGTGGATGACCGGCCCGATGGCCGACCGACTCGCCGCAGACCTCGGAATGCGATCGGGATCCGATCTGTGGATCGTCGGACGCGCCGGAGTGCTTGGCGACGGCGATGCCGACGTCGCTGCTGCAGGCCTCGCCTTCCTTGCGCGAGATCTCGTGCGCGCCGCGTGGGAATCACTTCCTGCGGGCCTCACACCGCGGCAGGTCGCCGATGCATACGCCGCGTTGTGCTGCCAATGGGGCGCGACGGAGCTCTCCAGATTCGACCAATCACGCATCACCCGCCTCGACGAGCTCGGCCGGCGGATCGCCGATGCCGCCGACGGATCCATCGGCACCGTCTTCGCCGGCTGGCGCGCCCAGCCCCAGCCGCAGCCCGACGACGTCAACGCCCGCGTCGCGTTGACCATGCATGTGCTGCGCGAGTTGCGCGGCGCCGCTCACATCGTGGCGATCCATTCCTGCGGGATCACTCCACTCGACGCCGTGCTGGCATCACCAGCGCCGCCGCCCCGAAGCGGCCCGGTCTGGGCCGAG
>JANPOJ010000686.1:0-6289 GCA_031427935.1 Ilumatobacteraceae bacterium
GAATCATTCGTGTGTCCGACGATTCGATCGAGCTGACCCACCCGTTGATGCGAACCGCCGTCCGCGACGCGCTCGAGGCGGACGCCATGCGCCAGGCACACAGCGCGCTGGCCGCCGTGGTCGGCGACGCGGATAAGCGGGCGTGGCATCTGGCGGCGGCAACCACCGGACCCGACGACGACGTCGCCGCGCTGCTCGATGACGTGGCGGCGGTCGCCGACCAACGTGGTGCATGGGGTGCTGCGGCAGCCACGTGGGAACGCGCTGCGGTGTTGTCGACAACGGTTCCCGAGCGTCACCGCCGCCTGCTGGCCGCGGGAACCTCCCGCTGGAACGCGTCGGACCCGTACGGCGCGATCGCCGTGCTCGACGAGGTTGCGACCACCTGTGATGACCCGTTGGTCCGGTGCGATGCCATCGGCATCCGCTCCGAAGGGATCGCCTGGATGATCGACGAGGACCGCGGCGTCGACGAACTGGCCGAGCAAGCCAACCGCATGTCGACCATCGATGCGTCACGCTCGATCGGCCTCTACATCCGCGCCGCATTGCACAGCGGTCTGGCCGGTCGGCCACTCGATTGCCAGCGGCACGCCCAATCTGCCGTCGACGTCGCAACGCCACTCGGTATCCCGATGGTCATTGCCGCCAAGGCAGTGAGGGCGATGTCGCTGCAGCGACTCGGCGACCGAGAAGGCTCCGAGGCCGACTTCGACGAGTCGAGCATCCTGGCATCGCTGCCGGTCGAGATGCTCGACGCCACGTTGTTGCCGATCCTCCAAGCAATCGCCCTCGCCCGGTTGACCCAGGAGCGCTGGACCGAGACCAACGACATCCTCGACCTCTCGATGGTGGCCGCCCGTCATCACGGGCTGGCCTCTGTACTCGGCTTCAGTGGCGCGTTGCAGGGCGAGCTCTTCCTTCGCCGGGGTCGCTTGGCCGATGCGGTCCTCTCGTCGGTGCTCGACGTCGACCTCAACGACACGCCCGATCTCCCGACCGCATCATTCGGGCAGGCGGTGCTCGCTCGGGTGGAGGCGATGCTCGGTCGGGCCTACTCGGCGCGTACCAATGCCGAAGCCGCCATTGCCCGAGCCAGACGAGTCGGCATGACGGTGCTGGAGATCTGGGGCCTGTCGGCCCTTGGCCACGTGGCCCTCACGACCGGCAGCTACGCCGAGGCCGCCGAACACCTCCGCCGCTTGCATCGCCTGCAGGGCGACGTGCTCGATGCCGGCGACCTCTGGTATCAGGGTGACCTGCTGGAAGCGCTGTTCGCGATCGGAGCCGTCGACGAGGCTGCCGAGGTGATCGAAGACGTCACCCGAAAGGCCGAGCACAGCAGATCGCGATGGGGCGCCGCGGTGGCCCGACGTGGGCGGGGAATGCTGCACGGGCAGCCCGACGATCTGCGCGAATCTGCCGAGGAGCTGGCCGCGCTCGGCGCGCCATTCGAGCAGGCTCGCAGCTTGCTGCTGCTCGGCGAACGTCACGGGGATCACGAGGCGTCGCGTGCTGCGCTGCGGATGTTCGAGCGCATCGGCGCCGAGCCGTGGGCAGCGCAAGCCCGTCGCATCGCCGGGCCTGTCGCGCCGACCAGTTCGTCGCTGGCGTCACGGTTGACCAACGACGAGCTGCGGGTGGCCGTGTCGATCGCCCGCGGTCGCACCAACCGAGAGGTCGCCGACGAGTTGTACCTCAGCCCGAAAACCGTCGATGCCCACCTCGAGGCGATCATGCCCAAGCTCGGGGTGCGCGATCGCGGCGAGCTGACTGTGTTCGTCACCAACGACATCGAACACACCCCGATCTGATCCTCACCCGCCGGCTGGGGCTACAGCAGGGCGGCGAGGTGTGCGAGGTGTGCGAGACCGTCGAAGACGTCGGTGAACCGGGTCGTCAACGGCGAGCAGCCGATCCGCACGATGTCGGGCTCGCGGTAGTCGGTGATCACGTTCCGTGTGATCAGCGCGGTGACCAGAGCTCGGGCGTTGGGGTGATGCACGGCGACGTGACCACCGCGGCGCAGTGGATCCCGCGGCGTGGAAGACACCAGGCCCAACTGATCGCACAGCTCCAGCCCGAACCCGGTGACGGCGCGCGCCTTGTCGGCGATGGTCTCGATGCCTGCCTCGATGGTCACGGCGATGCCCTCGTCCGCAGCTGCGAGGGCAAGGATCGACGGCGTCCCCAGGAGCAACCGGCGGATGTCGGGCTGCGGCGTGAAGGTCGGGCCCATCTCGAACTGCTCGGCCTGGGCGAACCAGCCCCAGATCGGCTGCGGCAACCGCGGTTGCAGCTCAGCGGCGACGAAGCTGAATGCCGGCGACCCCGGCCCACCGTTGAGGTACTTGTAGGTACAGCCGACCGCCAACTGCACGCCTGCCCCACGGAGATCGCCGGGCAGCACCCCGGCGGAGTGCGACAGATCCCACAACGCGATCGCACCCGCGGCAGTCGCTCGTGCCGTCTCGCCCGCAACATCAGTGACCGTGGCGGTTCGGTAGTCGACGACGGAGCGGACCGTCACGGCGACATCGTCGAGGTCGTCGAAGCCGTTGCGCACGTGCAGGCCGCGAGCATGGGCGATTCCATCGACCACGTAGCGATCGGTCGGGAACTCGGCCGAGCTGATCGCGATCACTCCTCGATCCGGCCGCAATGCACACGCCGCGTCCACGAGTTGATAGAGGTTGACGGTCGTCGAATCGTGGACGGACACTTCGCCCGGCCCGGCGCCGATCAGCGGCGCCAGGCGATCCCCCACCAGCTGTGGAAGGTCGACCCAGTGGTCCCATGAGCGGATCAGCCCGGTCGCCCACTGGTCGTCGAGCACTGCCAGGAGCCGTGCTCGCGTGCGTCGTGGCATCATCCCCAACGAGTTCCCGTCGAGGTAGGCCAACGTGGGGTCGGCGATCACGAACTCGTCACGCCACTGCGCCAGCGGATCGGCATCGTCGAGTGCTCGAGCAGTGTCGCGGGTCAGCATGTCGGCTCCTCGATCAGCCCGGTGAAACTGGAATGGCGAACGTAGCCCTCGTTGGTGAACTCGGCAATCTCGACGGTGGCGCGCAACTCCGGCCGCACCCAGATCGCCTCGCGGGAGTATTCACGCGGGGGCAACGACAAGAAGGGGCAGGTGTCGGTACGTAGGCTCGCCAGGCGCTTCGACAGCTCGCTGAGCGTGCGTTGGTTGAAGCCCGTTCCCACTCCGCCGGCGAACCGCAGGCCGTCGCTCTCCGGCACACCGACCAACAACGCGCCGAACGTGCTGCTGCGGTTGCCGGTGCCCAGCTTGTATCCCCCGATCACGACCTCGACCGTCGTGCGGTTCTTCACCTTGCGCCAATTCGGCGAACGCTTGCCGGGGATGTAGGTGCTGCCCAGTCGCTTGGCCATCACGCCTTCCAGACCACGGTCGACCGTGGCCGCCATCAGGGCGGCGCCATCACCCACGCGGTGCGCTGGCACCATCCAGTTCGGGCCCGCCTCCACCAGGCCGCTGACCAGTTCGCGCCGCTGCTCGTACACCAACCCGATCGTGTCGTGGCCGTCGACCGACAGCACGTCGAAGACGTAGTACGCGACCTGCGTGGCGTGCTGTTGCATCAGTTCGAAGCTCGGCCTGCCCTCGGCGTCGAGCACCACGAGCTCGCCATCGATGATCGCCGACGTGGAGTTGACGGATCCGGCGAGCGCAGCGAGCTCGGGATACTTGGCCGTGACGTCGAGCAGGTTGCTGCTCTGCAGGCGGGTCGTGCCGCCGTCGACGAATGCGACGGTGCGGTAGCCATCCCACTTGATCTCGTAGGCCCAGTTCTCGTCGTCAGGCGGCAACGTGCCGATCGCTGCCTTCATCGGCGACACCGGGTATCGCAGGGTCATCGGCGGGGCAACCTACTGGACAGCACGCCGTCGGCTTCCAGTCGGTCGAGCTCGGCGTCATCGAGCTCCAGCAACTCCGCAAGCACCGCTCGGTTGTCTTCACCCCGATACCGCGGCTCGCCGCGCAGGCCCACGTCGCCGCTGGCGAAGCGCCACGGGGTATTGGGCAGGCGCAGGGTTCCGCCGCCACGGTCGCTGACCTCGACCACTGCGCCGCGCTCGCTCGCCCATTCGGTTTCGCACACCTCGCGGAGCGATCGCAACGTGCCCGTTGCCAGACCGAACTCGCCCATCACCGACTCGATCGCCTGCGGGGTCGCCACCGTCAACGCCCATGCGCCGAGAGCATCGAGCAGATCGGCGAAGTGGGCCAGACGCGAAGGCACGTCGGCGAAGCGCGGGTCGTCGATCAGGTCGAGGCGGTCGATGGCGGTCATGTACCGCTCGAAGGTGCCCCGCTCGGCCGGATGGCCGCTGATCACCAGCGACTCACCATTGGCGGCGATCAGCACGGGGTAGGCGCCGGGCCCGAAGCTGCGAATCCACTCGGGCGGCACGTCACCATCCCAGAGTTGATCGTGGGCATGCTCGTTGACGTAGAGCATGGTCTCGGCCATCGAGATCTCGATGCGGTCGCCGCGGCCCGTGCGCTCCCGGTTGAACAGACCAGCGAGGATCGCCGACGCCGTTTCGAGCGCGGTGTACACGTCGGCATGGCTGAAGGGATCGTTGGCGTAGTGGCCTCCGCGCGCGTCGCCTTGCTCCTTGGTGATCCCGGTCTCGGCACCGACCACGGGTGCGTATGCTCGCCGCCCGGCCCACGGCCCGGTCGAGCCGTAGCCACTGATCGAGGCAAAGACGATGCCGGGGTTGTGCGCCGACAACACCTCGTACCCGAGGCCCATGCGATCGAGCACACCAGGACGGAAGTTCTCGACAACCACATCGCAGAACGCGACAAGGCGCAGCAGCAGCTCGACGGACTCCGGCTTGCGCGTGTCGAGGCTGATGTTGCGCTTGCCGGCGTTCTGCTGGACGAAGTAGGTGGCCAGCCCGTTGACACGTGGGTTGACCGTGCGGGTGATGTCGCCCTCCGGCGGCTCGACCTTGATCACGTCGGCGCCGAGATCGCACAGCATCCGCGTCGCGTGCGGCCCACTGAGCACGCGGGTGAAGTCGAGCACACGAACCCCGTCGAGTGGCCGCTTCGTCATGCGGTCAGGGTAATTGCCGCGGTCACTAGCCTCACATCGTGCACAACGATCTGAAGCTCGTCGAGGGTCGCCTCCGGCGCGAGTTGCACGAGCGGGTGCTGCCGGCGGTGTACCGCGACGCAATTCCGTTCGAGGTTGCGGCATGGGATGCGCCAGGTGAGCCGGTGTCGTTCGACCAGGCGATGGCGGGCGACTACCGGCACTTCTCCGTTGGTGACCACTGGAGCCGTCCGTGGGGCACGACGTGGTTCCGCTTCTCGGTCGATGTGCCGGCGGCGTTGGCCGGCCCGCAGCTCGAGGCAGTGATCGACCTCGGGTTCCATCCCGACTCGGCCGGCTTCCAATCAGAGGGCCTGGTCTGGATCGACGGGCAGCCGGTGCAGGGCATCCACCCTCGTCGAACCGGCCTGCCGCTGCCCAGCGTCGGCCCCGGCCCGTTCACGTTCTTCGTCGAGGCAGCATCGAACCCGGCGTTCCCTGGGTACCGACCGTCGACACTCGGCTCGCTGGCAACGGCGGGGGAACGCCCGCTGTACCGCTTGCGGCAGGCCTCGCTGGGTCGGCGCGACGACGACGTGTTCCACCTTCTGGTCGATGTCGATGTGCTGCTGGGTCTGGCAACGGCGCTTCCGACGGACGATGCGCAGCGCGTCCGCGTCATGCGTCAGCTGGAAGCAGCGTTCAACGTGCTCGACCTCGATCATGTCGGCGCGACCGCTGCGGCGGCCCGCCGGTTGCTTCGCCCCGCGCTCGATCTCGGCGCTCGAGCCGGCGCGCACCACGTCGTCGCGGTCGGTCATGCCCACATCGACTCGGCCTGGCTGTGGCCGATCCGCGAGACGCAGCGCAAGTGCGCCCGCACGTTCGCCTCGGCACTGCGGTTGATGGACGATTACCCCGACTACCACTTCACCTGCTCGCAAGCCGCGCAGTACGAGTGGATCGAACAGCAACATCCGGTGCTGTTTCAGGGAATCCGCGACAAGATCGCTGGTGGGCAGTGGCACCCGGTCGGCGGCATGTGGGTCGAGCCCGACATGAACTTGCCGAGCGGCGAGAGCATCGTGCGCCAACTGATCTTCGGGCAGCAGTACTTCGAGTCGAAGTTCGGGATGCGCAGCTCGGTGATCTGGATCCCCGACGTGTTCGGCTACCCCGCCACGCTTCCCCAGATCTTTCGGCAGGGCGGG
>JANPOJ010000687.1:0-6281 GCA_031427935.1 Ilumatobacteraceae bacterium
GTCGTCGGGGCGCCGATCGTGGCGCTCGTCAGTCGCTCGGTCAACGTCGGCAACCGCTGGTCGCTGTCCGCGTGGAGCCGGCTCGGCGCCGCGGAGGCCCGCCCGGGCGCCGGGCTGGGCGTCGACCCAGTGGCCTCGTTCGGCGCATCGCTGCGATTTGCCGTCGTCGCCGCGTTGATCGCCACCACGATCGGTTTCCTGGCGGCGACTGCGATCGCCAACACGCCGCGCCTCGGCAAACTCCTCGATGTCGGCCTGATGCTGCCGCTCGGAACCTCGGCGGTCACCATCGGTCTCGGCATGTTGATCACCTTCGACACGGCACCGTTCGACTGGCGGGCCCGTTGGTGGCTCGTGCCACTGGGCCACGCGCTGGTCGCCGTGCCGTTCGTCGTGCGTGCCCTGCTCACGGTGCTGCGTGCCATTCCGCGGGACCTGCACGCCGCAGCAGCCACCTTGGGGGCGACACCGATCAGGACGTGGTGGCAGGTCGATGTCCGCGCGCTGCGCCGCCCGCTGCTGGCAGGCGCCGGGTTCTCGGCGGCCATCTCGCTGGGCGAGTTCGGCGCCACCACGATCCTCACCCGATCGGGCAGTGAGACGTTGCCGATCGCGATCGGTCGGCTACTGGCCCGCGCCGGTGCGCTCCCACGTGCACAGGCGTTTGCCATGGCGACGATCCTGCTCGTGCTGACCACCGTCATCGTGATGGCGACCGGCGCCCACGAGCGGCTGGGCGCCGACGATGCTTGATGTCACCGACCTCGTCGTGCGGTTCGGCGACCGCACGGTGCTCGACCGGGTGTCGTTGCATGTCGACGATGGTGAGGTCGTCGCCCTGCTCGGCCCATCGGGTGCGGGCAAGAGCACGCTGTTGCGCGTCGTCGCCGGGCTGCTACGACCGGATGCCGGCACCGTGTCGTTGGACGGCATCGACATCACCGACCAGCCGGCACACGCCCGCAACATCGGCATGATGTTCCAGGACGAGCAGCTGTTCCCCCACCTCGACGTGACCGCCAACGTCGCCTTCGGGCCGCGCATGCATCGCTGGCCGGCGACCGAGATCGCCGCGCGTGTCGACGAGTTGCTGACCGTCGTCGGCCTCGCCGGCTTCGGGTCACGCCGGATCGACCGGCTCAGCGGCGGCGAGAAGAAGCGGGTCGCGCTGGCCCGTTCGCTGGCACCGCGCCCGGCCATGCTGCTGCTCGACGAGCCGCTGACCGGCCTCGACAGCGAGTTGCACGACCGGTTGATCGCCGAGCTGGCCGACGTGCTTCGGGCAACCGGCACCACCGCCGTCGTCGTCACCCACGATCGCGACGGGGCCACCGCGTTGGCGAGCAGGGTGGTGGAGTGGGGCGATCTGCAGCCCACGCCGCAGTGATCATCCAGTGTGCACGATCAGGACGGGGCGGCGCGATTGGTGAGCCAACCTGCTGGGGACCGACCCGGTGAACTTGCGGACACGGCCGGTGATGGTCTTGTTGCCGACGACGATCAGGTCGGCATCGATCGCGTCAGCGACCGCCATCAGCACCGAGGCAGGTTCGCCGACCCGCGGATGCTCGATCACTCGCACACCGTGACGCTTGCTGGCATCGTGGCCGATCCTGGCCGCAGTCTTCGCCGACGCGTCCGACAGCTCGGCCATCACCGTGGTGAGGCTGGCACCCTGAGTGTCCATCGCCGCGCCGGGCGAGGCCGCGGAGACGACGTGGAGCTCCGCGGCAAAGGCCGCGGCCAGCCGCGCCGCATGATCGACTGCAATCAACGAACGATCGGTTCCGTCCGTGCCAACCACGATCCTCGAGTACATCGAACGTTCCTTCTCGCGTGTGTCGTCAATTGAGTCGCCGGCGACCCGGATTGATACACCCGATCCCTCGGCACTGATTCGGATACGGTCGCACTGATGAGCGACCAGTTGCGGATCGGCTTCCTCGGCGCGGGCCTGATCGCCACGTATCACTCGAAGAGCCTGCGACACAGCGGGATCCCGGTCACCCGGACGGGTGTGTATGACCCCGACCCGGAGCGCGCCGCAATCTTCGCCGAGGCGTCGGGCCACACCGCGATGAGGAGTGAGGACGATGTGCTCGACAGTTGCGACGCGGTGTACGTGTGCACGTGGACCAGCGAGCACCTCCGCCAGGTTGGCAAGGCTGCCGCGAGAGGCCTGGCCGTGTTCTGCGAGAAGCCACTGGCGTTCGACGTGGCCACGGCCGAGCGGATGGCCTCGATGGTCACCGAGGCCGGCGTGGTCAACCAGGTCGGGCTGGTCCTGCGTCGGTCACCGGCCTACCTGTGGGCCAAGCACCTCATCGACGACCCCGCCGCCGGCACCCTCATGGCAGTCGTGTTCCGCGACGACCAGTTCATCCCCATCCAGGGGCACTACGGCTCGACGTGGCGCGGGGACCGCAACCTGGCCGGAGCCGGCACGCTGCTCGAACACAGCATCCACGACGTCGACATGCTGCGCGTGCTCGTCGGGGAGATCGACCGCGTCAGCGCACACGTCACCAACTTCCATGGTCACGACGGCATCGAAGACGTGGCCACGGCCACCGTCCGCTTCGCCAAGGGCGCACTCGGAACGTTGGCGAGTGTGTGGCACGACAACCTGGCCCGCCCGAGCCTGCGGCGCGTCGAGATCTTCTGCGCTCGTCGTCACATCGTGATCGAGGGCGACGACTGGTACGGGCCGGTCAGCTGGACCGACTCCGACGGCGAACCCCACACGATCGGTGACGAGAAGTTGTCCGCCGCGGCCGCGGCGCTGCTCGACGGTTTGGAGAACCCCGACGCCGAGTTCGCGCACGCGGTTCTGGCCGGAACCCCGGCCACACCCGACTTCGCCGAGGCCGTCAAGGCCCACCGCATCATCGACGCGCTGTACGCCTCGGCGTCGAATGGCGGCGAATCGGTCTCGATCGAGGTCGGTCATGCCTGACTACACCATCGTCGAGTTGACGGCCGAGCAGACTCACCCGCTGCGGCTCGTGGTGCTGCGCAGCGACACACCGAACACCGCTGTGACGTTCGCCGAGGACCATCTGCCCGGCACTGTGCATCTCGGTGTGCTCGACGGCGACGAGATCGTGGCCATCTCGACGTGGGTGCCGCGGCCGTACGAGGGCGAGCCCGCTGTGCAGCTACGCGGCATGGCGACCGCCCCCCATCTGCAGGGTCAGGGCGTCGGCGCGCTGCTGCTGGAAGCCGGATGTGGGCGTGCTGCCTCCACCACTTCGCTCGTGTGGGCACGCGCTCGCGACACTGCCCTCGACTTCTACGTACGCCACGGCTTCGTCGTCGACGGCGACGGCTTCGTCGACGAGCACACCGCCAAACCCCACCACCTGATCCACCGCCGCCTCCCGTAGTCGCCCCCTCGGGTCGGGCGCGATGTGAGTACCACGGGTACCGTGTGTTCCACGGGTACCGGAATCGCGCCCGACCAGCGAACCGTGGCCACCGGCGGGATTTTCCGCTCGGGAGATGCGGGTGCGCATCTCTTGGGGGACATGAGCACAACACCGCACGTCGAACAGTTGCGAGCATCGGCCCGGCACCTGCGCTCGCTCGCCAGCGCGATCGGCGCCAGTCGAGCACTCACGGTCTACAGCCTCGCCGGTACCGACACGTGGGTGGGGCCGACTCAGCTGGCCTGCTACGAGGAGCTCGTGGCGCTGCGACGCCAGCTGTACACGACTCAGCAGTCGCTGACCGACACCGCTCGCCGCATCGACCGTCAGGCAGACGCGATCGCCCTCCGGCCGCCAGGCCTCGGACTGGCCTCGTAGTGGCCCTGTTGGCCTTCGACCGCAACCGCGTCGACTCGCTGCGCATCGCCCTCGGCATCGCAGTCGACGAGCTACGCGGCATCCGCAGCACCGAGCCCGAAGCCGCCGACGCGATGAGGACGGTGAGCAACGCAGGCCGAACCCTCAGCGACATCTGGCTGCCGCGTGTTCACGACGTACTCGCTTCCACGGCGATGACGAGGTGCACTCGGTCGGGGCCGGGTGTCGTCGACATCGCTCAGGCCTCGGTCACTGCCACCGCACTCCACCCTGGCTGGGAGACCGCGACCGACCACACGCCCGTGTACGGCCCACCGGCACCGCATACCAGCAGCTTCGACGAGGTCCTTGCCGACATTCGTTCGGGCTCGCTGCAACCCATGGCCGCACCGCTCGACGCGAACGGCCGCGCCGGCGCGAGGTACACATCCCTCGCCTTCGCCCCTGGCCTGAAGCGGGAGATCGGCCATGTGGATCTGACCCCGGACGCCCTGAAGTTCATCGACTTCATCTCCGACGGCTTGCCCATCGGGTGGCGCGAGACCCGCACGCTGACGATGTACTACCTCACCGATGTGCGCGTGACGCAGAGCGTGCGCGTACTGACCGCATACCCCCGCGACCAGGGCCCCGAGACACTGACGGAACTGACGACCGAGGCAGTCACCTCGGGGTACATGGTCATCGCCAGCGAATCGGCAACCGGCGAGGTGACGATGGGAATCGGGCCCGGCGAGCAGGACCCGACGGCGAGCTTCGCGCTTGCGTCCCAGAGCACCGAGAGCTATTCGGGGGCGTTCTACCCCGACACCCCGCCGGACTTTCAGCCAGTCACCGACGAGCCGCGCTTCGTGAATCAAACCGAGTGGACACTTTCGAAGGCCCCAGCACCGCCCGTAGATGGAGAAGGAACGTGGAAGTCATGAACTCAAGGATGCGTGAACCACGAGTTGCTCGTGGTCTCCAACGGGATACACCACAATGGGTAGATGCAGATCGACACGCTGCGATCGCTGCCTCGACCGCTTGCCTACGTGCTTCCGGGTGGCGGCGCGCTCGCTGCTTACCAGGTCGGTGTGCTCGATGCCTTGACCTCGGCGGGGCTGCAGCCCGACCGGTTGATCGGCGTGTCGGCGGGGGCCATGAACGCGGCGCTGTTCGCATGGTCCGGCGACACCGAGGCGGTCCGCCGGCTCGAGCGCATCTGGGCCAACGTGAGGCGACGCGATCTGCTGCGGGTGCACCCAGGGCGAATGGCCTTGGCACTGGCCGGCAAGCGCGCATCGTTCCTCGACAATCGCCACGGGATCGCGTTCCTGCGCAAGCACCTCGGCGCGCGTCTCATCGAGCATGCGCCGATCCCGTTGACGATCATCGCTACCGACCTCGCCACCGGGCGACCGTTCATCTTGGAGTCCGGCGACGTGGTCTTCGCCATCGTCGCCAGTTCGGCGTTTCCCGGCGTGTTCCCACCGGTTGAGCTCGACGGGCACACCCTGATCGATGGGGGTGTCGTGGCCGACGTGCCGCTGGATGTCGCCGCCGAGTTGGGGATGGCCAGCGTGATCGTGATCACGGTGCCTCCCCTGGCACCTGCCCCGGTGCCGCAGCACCCGGTGGCGGTGGTGTTGCGCTCGTCGACATGGGGAGTCGAGGCCCACGGACGCACGATCGTCGCCCGGCCGCCCGCTGGCCTCCAGGTCATCGAGATCCCGACGCAGCCGTCGCCGGTCACCACGTTCGCCGTTGTCTCGGCCGCCGCGACCATCGAGCAAGCTCGCCACTTCACCGAGGCCTGGTTGCGCTCGGGGTAGCGCACCGCCCTGCAGCGATACTCTTGTGCGCATGTCTGCTGCGGAAGGCGAGAAACCCGTGCGCCGCCTGGCCCGAGCGGTCACGACCACGAAGTGGGCCGCCAAGGCCAAAGAGGTCGCTGCATCGTTGATGGAGAAACATGCCGCCGGGTTTGCCGGCGACGACTCGCCGGCGGTGCCCGTCTGGCCAACACCCCGTGAACAACTCGAGGCCGTGAAGCACCTGTTCCGGACTGCGCCGCAACACGAGCCGGCCGCGACCGTCGAGCACGTCGAGCACGTCGACGACACGGGGTTCGACCGCGACGCCGACGAGGTGGCCGAGGCCTTGCGCGGTGTCGACTGGACGCAGGTCCGCGCCGCCACTGCTGAGCGCACCAACGACGTTGCCCGCACGATGCGATCCCTCGCCAATCACGTCGATTGGGCGAAGGTGCAACCCGTGGCTGCGCAGGTGTCGAGTGCCCTGATCGCCGCGGTGGCCGCCGGGCGCATTCCCGTCGGCGGACGCCTCGGCCCGATCGTGGTCAGGGCCATCACCGACCAGAACAACCTCGGGAGGCGGGTGGCCGCCAACCTCGAGCACACGTCGACGCCGGTGCCACCGGACTTCCGGGGGATCATCGAGGCCACCGCAACCGAGCTGTGACCGGCACTAGCC
>JANPOJ010000688.1:0-1613 GCA_031427935.1 Ilumatobacteraceae bacterium
GGTCCCGGCGGACCCCCAGGAGCCGGCGGTCCCCCACGACCCGGTGGACCCCCAGGACCAGGCGGGCCACCCAGACCCGGCGGACCTCCACCAGGCCCAGGCGGACCCCCGCGACCAGGCGGACCACCACCCGGGCCAGGCGCTGGCGGACCACCACGACCAGGCGGCCCTCCACCCGGGCCAGGCCCCGGCGGACCACCACGACCACCAGGTGTTCCCGGCCTTCCGGCGCCACAGCCTCCCGGGTTGCCAGGCGCAGCGGCGGGTCCAGCGCCGACGCTCAGCGGGCCGGCGTCGAGTGAGGCACGCCAGATCGCGGCCGCACTCGTTGCCCAGACCCCACCTCCATCAGCGCCCGGCACCGGCCCTGCGCTTCCCACGCGCACGCCGCCACCGGCAACCGCTCCGCCGCCGAGTGCCCCGTCGTCGGATGTGGTCGCCGGCCTCGTCGCCGACGTGCAGCAGCCGGCACCGGTGCAACCGCAGGCCGTGCAGCCCCAGGCGCCGCAGCGCAAGAAGCCGCCGAAGGTGCAGCCCGGCAAGCCGACCCGCACACCGCAGAAGGGTGACCTGATCTGCGGCGAATGCGGCGAGGCCAACGCGCCAGGTCGAAAGTTCTGCAGTCGCTGCGGCACTTCGCTGGCAGCAGCCGTGGTCGTGAAGATCCCATGGTGGAAGCGCGTCTTCCGCCGGAAGCCGAAGTCGGCAATGGCCGGCGAACGACCATGGACGGCCAAGGAGGGCGGCAAGAAGCGCCCGAAGCGCAAAGGCATCGCCCGGTTCATCGGCCCCGTTCGGCGAATCGGCGGCATCGTGCTGCTGGTTCTCGGGATTCTCTACGGCGTGTACTCACCGTTCCGCAACTGGGTCAACGATCAGTACACCCATGGCAAGGACAAGGTCATGTCCGTCATCCACCCGCAGTTCGATCAGGTCACGGTGGGTCCGGGCACGACGTCGAACGATGTGACGCCCAACCCGGATCACCCCGGGACGATGGCGGTCGACGGTTTCAAGAACACGTACTGGCTCACTGCGCCGCCGAGCGACACGTTCAGGCCCGAGATCGAGGTGCAACTGACCGAGAAGGTCGACCTTGCCAAAGTCATCGTGCGCACCGGCGCGTCCGACGACTTCCAGGGCCACCATCGACCGAAAGCGCTGCTGTTCATCTTCGATACCGGCGCCTCGTTCGAGGTGCAGTTGAAGAACACGCCCGATGCGCAGACCGTCACCATTCACAACGGCAAAGACGTGCAGCACTTCAAGATTGCTGTGACGAGCATCTACGAATCGCTCAACGGCACCGACGTGGGTCTGACCGAGATCGAATTCTTCAAGAAGAAGTGAGCGAGCGGTGACCATTCGCACGGACCTCGACATCAGCGATGCGTACAACCGCATCGTCGACACGTGGTACCCGGTGTTCGCGTCGACTGGTCAACTCAGCATGCCCGTCGCGGCCTGTGCGTATCCGATCAACATGGGCGAGCACATGATCGCCTCCATTCGCGACGATGTGCTGCCGGAGGACCACCTCCTGCGGTGGCAGTTGGCGATGGGTTCGGCCGGCGAGTACCAGCTGTACTGCAACTGGCAGGGTCGCGCCTGGC
>JANPOJ010000689.1:0-5198 GCA_031427935.1 Ilumatobacteraceae bacterium
GCGAGCGCGATTCCATGCGGCACATCTTCGCACCCTGCTACTTGGAGTTGGCGTTGCGTCGATCGGCGAGAGCCAGCAACACGACCGCCGCGAGAGCGACCGAGATGCCGGCGCCTGCCACGTCACGGCCGGTTTGGAATGCGACCTTCAACGCGAACAGGTAGAGCAGCGACGCGAGCATCAGCGCCATCCACGCGGTGCGACGCTTGCCGGTCGTCCACGCGTGTCCGATGAAGAACACGTTCCACAGCACGTGACCGGAGAACGGCCAGTCCAACGCCAGGGCGACGGCGCCCAACACGGCACTTGCGGCGAACGTGACCTTCCATCGTGTTGGGAACTCCGACCGAAACTGGGCGAGGTAGCAGCCGCCAAGACCGAACAGCGGGAAGATGTACCAGTACAGCGCCGTCCCTGGTGATGCGACGAACGCGAACAACAGTGCGCCTGCCGCCATGGCCCCGGCCAGAGCGGACCACCGCGGTGCGGCGGCCGACGCTTTGGCAGACTCGGGGTTGGGGTGTGAGGGTCGCGTGCTCATCGTTCGAGCCGACGCTACGACGCTGCACACTCAGCCGCCTGGCAGACTTATCTCGCTGAATGGCAGCGACACGACGGGAGGCAGCATGCCTGAGGAGTTCGAAGGAGATCTTGCAGGAGCCGTGTTCTGGGGCGCCGATCTGAGCGGAGCCCGCTTCCGCGACGTCAACCTCACCGACGCAAAGATCAGCCACGCCTGGCTGGTCAACGTCGACATCGACGCGCTGGTCGACGGGGTGGTCATCAACGGCGTCGACGTGACCGCCTATGTGAACGAGCGTGACCCGTGGTACCCGCTGCGTGCGACGCTCCGTCCTTCGAACCCGGACGACATGCGCGCAGCGTGGGCAGCGCTCGAAGACGAGTGGGCGAAGACGATCACCTTGGCCAAGGCGCTCCCCGAGGCCTCGCTGCATGAATCGGTCACAGACGAGTGGTCCTTCGTCCAGACGCTGCGACATCTCGTCTTCGCGATGGACAAGTGGTTCACGGCGCCGATCCTCGGAGAAGGATTCCACCCGATCGGGTTGCCGAACTCCGGCTCCGTTGGGTTCCCGTGGCCCGACTTGGACTACGACCTGAAGCCGTCTGTCGACGACGCGCTCGCGGTACGTGCGGATCGGGCCACCCGATTTCGCGACTATCTCGCATCGGTCGCAACCACCGAGTTCACGCGACCCATCGAGGTGCTCGAGAACGGCACGAACCCACTGCAGGAGTGCATCTACACCGTCTTCGAGGAGGAGTTCTGGCACAACCGCTACGCGCGGCGTGACCTCGCGCAGCTGCAAGCTGCGAGATGAAACCACCCCGCGCCACCACTCAGGCCACACCGACCCAGCGCGGGTAGGCCGGGTCACCGTTGTCGTACTCGACCCACACGTCGGCGCCGACGTCAGGAGGCGCGAGGTACTGCGTGTCGTACGACGGCATGGCCCAGGCCGCGCTCGGGTCGACATCGGGGACCGTGACCTCCAGCCGGTTCTCCTGCATCGGGTCGTCGTTCGACATCACGGTGCCGCGATACCTCCCGGCGTACCCACCGGTCGCGTGCCCATCCTGCTGGCTACCGGTGTCCGGCTCCCAGATCGGATGGTCGCTGTCGCCGTGCTCGAACGACACCCACACGAGGTCGCCGATCGCCGGCAGCTGCGCTCCCGACATCAACGCCGAAGCCCAGATCGACGTGTCGCCGTACACGTCGGGCACCAGCACCAGCAGGCGGTACTGCTGCATCGGGTCGGCGTCGTCGACGACCGTTGCTCGGTACGTCCCCCCATATCCAGTCACCATGCAGTGATCATCGCAGACCCACGGCATCAGCGCAGCGAGGAGTGATCCGAATCGTCTCGGCCGCGCCAGACTGAGGACATGCTCGGAAAATTCGGTCCCTGGCGTCACCTCGTCGCGGCGAGCGCCATCGGCGGTACGGCGTTGCTCGCGGCGGTCGGTGTGATCGGTCGTGGCAACGCCGACGAGCGGTTCGAGTCGAAGGTCGTCACCGTCACGCCGGCCGGAGGCGATGGGCTGCGTCTCCGTGAAGTGGTCGACGAGGACTTCGGCACGAAGGACCGTCACGGCTACGAGCGGATCATCCCCATCGACTTCGGTCATCCCAGCGACATCGAGGCATCATCGCCCGACGCCAATGCCGACATCGACGTCACGCCGGTCGCAACCGGCGATCGCATCCGTCTCGGCGAGGCCAGTACGACGTTCACCGGGCAGCACCGCTACATCCTCGCCTACACCTTGCCCGATGCGTTGGTGTCGACAGGTCAGCTCGCGCTCGACATCATTGGGACCGACGAGACCTTCGAGACCGGTCGATTCGAGGTCGTGGTCGCCGGTCTGGACCTGATCGGTCCGACGTGCAACGTCGGCGGTCAAGGAACATCGGGAGGCTGCACGCTGCAACGCGATGGCGATGTCTATCGAGCGGTCATCAGCCCGTTGAAGCTCGGTCAGGGGATCACGATCGGCGGCACGATCACGGGCACGATCCCCGTGGCGCAAGCCGCCGACCCGCCGCTGCCGAAGCGGCGTCCCGACGATCGCATGGCGCTGGCACTGGCGACCGTCCCACTCGGTTTGATCAGCGTAGGTGCGGTGTACGCGACCTCGCGACGATCGGGTCGCAACGAGGTCTTCGCCGGCGGTGCCGCCGATGCGGCGTACGGATCGCTGCCCCAGCCGACCAGTGATGCGCCACCGCGAGCCGACGTGCGGCTGGTCGCCGACAGCAAGATGGACGAGCTGGCGACGATCGAGTTCGTGCCGCCGAAGGGGATCGAACCCTGGCAGGGCTCGGTGCTGTTGAACGAGAGGATCGATCGCACGACCGTTGCTGCGTGGGTGTCGGGGCTCGTCGCCAAGGATGCGATCACGCTGACGCAACAAGACAGCGGACTGGTTCTGCGCGCTGGGCCGCACCGCGACCAGCTCGACGGCGCCACCAAGGCGTTGGTCGATCAGATGCTCGACTTCAAAGACGAGCTCGCACTCGGCTCGTACAACCAGAACTTCAGCGCAGCGTGGGGCCAGGTGTCGACGTTGGAACGCGAAGGCATCGCCGCCTCCGGATGGTGGAAGCGGCTACCGCCGGGCGGCATGCGCAGCGGTGCGCCCGGCGCCAAGTGGTTGGGGCTCGTGATCGTGCTGTTCGTCGTCTTCGGCGCCGGCGCGTTCCTGTCGGCACTGCTCGGCGCGTTCCACGGGAAGGTGCCGGCGTTGCTCTTCGCGGTGTTGGTGCCGTTCATCTTCGCCCGCTTCGTGTACGCCGTGTTGCGCCCGGCCCGCAGCGCGACGGGCTCGGCGCTGGCGTTGCGCGCCGAATCGTTCCGCCGATTCCTCGCGGCCAGCGAGGGCAAACATGTCGACTGGGCGTGGAAGCAGGGACTGCTCCGCGAATACAGCGCGTGGGCGGTGGCGCTGGGTGCAGCCGACGCGTGGGGCAGGGCGCTCGCTGCCAGCAACGTGCCTGCACCGGAGCTGAACCTGGCCAGCCCGATGTGGCTCTACACGATGGGCCCATCGTTCACCAGTACGCAGACGGCACCCGCTCCGTCCGGTTCATCGGGCGGCAGCTCCTTCAGCGGGTTCTCCGGTGGCAGCGTCGGTGGCGGCGGTGGTGGGGGCAGCTCCGGCTCCTGGTGACGTGCCCGCCAACGCGTAGCGACGCGCCTCGACGACTGCCCGAATGGCCCTCCCGCTCGACCGGATGCTGGGGCATCATCTGCGGATGAGTGTCGAACTCCACGCCGACAGCCCACTGGCTGATCTCGAGCTCGCCCACGACGAGGCGATTGCCCAGTTCCACCAAGGCGACCTCGACCAGGCCTTCGAGGATCTGCATGGGATCTCGCTGCACGCCAACGTGTCGCCTCACCTCAGGATTCGCTGCCTGCTCGCGATGGGACAGATCCTCGATGTCAACGGGCGCGACGACGATGCGATCGCGTTGTTCGAACAGGTCTGGTACGACGGTGCGGCGACCGAAGCAGAGAAGGCAGTCGCCGAGGAAAGGCTGACGCGGGCCAGGGTCGGTTCCGAGCGCGCGGCCGGCTATCCCTGGATATCGCACGGCCCGCGCACGCCGGCCGATCTGCTGACGGCGGCGCACGATGCGCTGACCGGCGCCGACGCCAACGAGGCGCTCGGTCAGGCGTTCCTGGCCTACGAGCACCCCGATGCGACCGATGCGGAACAGGCGATGGCGTCGGCGCTCATGTCCCGCGGCCACCATCAAGCCGGCAATCTCGAGTACGCCGAGTCGTGGGCGATCGAGGCACTTGGGCGTCCGATCGACGACACGCAGCGCGCCCTCGTCGAGCGTCTGCTCGAGCAGGTCCGCGAGGCGCGGGCGCCTGTCGCTGCCGCCAAGGTCTCGCCGACGTCGACGCCCGACGAGCTGCGGGCGATGTTCGCGCTCACGCCGGGGTTGATCAACGCCCGCCTCAACGATCAGGCGCTGGAGATCCTGTACGCGATGTACGAGCATCCGAACGTCGTCGACGAGTGGAAGCCGAAAGTGGCCATCAACATTGCCGCCGCCCTGCGCGAGGGCGGTTACACCGATGTCGCCCGATCGTGGTACCTGGAAGCAACGATGCGCAGCGACGAGCGAGACGACGACATCAACGCCATCATGCAGAAGATCAACGTCGTCCTGACCCTCGATTGACGCAGCGCGAGCTACAGCGGGAAGGCGCTGCGCGCCGCGACGGCGGCACCACGCGCCCCGGCCATGTCGAGGTCGGGCACCAATGAGAACTCGGCCAAGTCGAGCTGCTCGTCGCGCAGGTGGGTGTTCGTGCGAACCACCGAAAGGTACCAATCGCGAAACGCGGGGGTCGGCCTCGACGACACCGCCGCCCACGAAGTACGCGTTGGGGTCGGTGAAGTTGGCGGCGATCGTGAAGAGCCGGCCGAGCGCCATCGCCTGCTGCTCGAAAAGCTTCCGGGCCATGGGATCGCCCTTCTCCCCGTAGGATCGGACGAGCTTGGCCGCTTTCGCGAGAGACTCGGCACCCGCGAGCTCGTGGCCCTTGTAACGTTCGAGCCAGTAGGGCAGCAGGTTCTTCTCGATCCCGGTGAGCGAGGCCACGCTCTCGGCGTCGCCGTCGAAGCCGCAGTTGCAGTGGGGGATCGGCTGGCCC
>JANPOJ010000690.1:0-3228 GCA_031427935.1 Ilumatobacteraceae bacterium
GAACATCAGCATCTGGGCGGCGTGGCGCTGTCGCAGAACTCCGCGCGGACCGAGCACGAGCCACGTGCCCACGTACAACACCGGCGACACCGCGTGTGCCAGCACGTCGCCGACCTTGGCGATCCCCACGAAGTGCTCGTCGCCGGCCAGCAGCGCGTAGTACACGATGGCCGTGACGGTGATGCACACCAGGCCGACCAAGCGCGGGACACCTGCTACCCATCGCCACTGTGTCGGGCGCGAGGCCAGCGCGACGCAGACCGCGACGACGATGATGTTCGACTGGATCGTGAAGTAGTACAACTTCTTGGCGACCCGTCCGAACAGGCTCAGGAACTGTGGGTCTGCGGTTGTCGCTGCCTCGCCGAACTTGATGGCCAGCCCGGTCGCGGCGACCAGGGCGTTCACGCCCAGGGCGACGCGCACAGCGAGTGACATGGGCGTGCTCGTCTGCACGGCGCCCGTCGACGCAGAGGCGCTGCTCGATTCAGCTGCGTAGTAGATGGTCGACTCGGCGTCTCCTTCGATGCATTCGATGCATTCGATGCACTCGATTTCATTCGACGCATCAGGCGGTCTGGATCTGTGATCGGTGCAATTGGCGAGGAGTCCGCGGCCGCCAACAGCACGCCTCCTAGGCTCGATGGTTCATGCCGTGGCGTCGAATTCTGGTGGCGGTGCTCGTGCTCATCACCGCCGTCGCCTGCCAACCGGCCAACCAGCGACCTCGCCCGGCGAAGCAATCGGTGCAGATTTCGGTGGTCGACGAGCAGGGCGAGCCGATCCCGACGGCCGTGATGCGGGCCATCGGCAACGCCAAGCCGATCGACATACCGGGCACACGCGAGTTGCAGATCGACCAACCCGTAGCAGGAACGATTGAGGCCGACCAGTACTTGCCCGAGCCGTTCGTGATCGACCCGGCCGATGCGGCGGTCACGGTAACGCTCTTCAGCCGCGTGGGTCCGAGCGGCGCAGAGCGGTTGTCGTTGCAGTTCGGTGGCGACGTGATGATGGGCCGGCGTTACCAGCAGCCCGAGGGACGCACCGACACACCGATTGCGACCACCGAGGCTGGGGCACGAACCGTCGTGCGCCACATCGCGCCAATCATGGCCGCCGCCGATGCGTCGACCGTCAACCTCGAGACGGTGGTCGGCCAGCTCCCCTCGTCCGGTGCGTACCCTGCCAAGCGCTTCTTGTTGCAATCGCCTCCGGCGGTGCTGGCCGCGTTGGAAGACATGGGTGTCGATCTCGTCACGTTGGGCAACAACCATGCGTACGACTGGCAAGGTCCCGGCGTTGCGTCGACGATCGCCAGCCTCGACGGCGCGGGGATCGCCTGGGCGGGCGCCGGTACGAGCGCCGCCCAGGCCGAAGCCGGGCGCATGATCAACGTGCGTGACCTCAAGGTCGGGGTGGCGTCGGCAACGACGGTCAACGGTGACTTCGTCAACGACAACCTTCCGGGTGCCGGCGAGGAGCGCCCGGCCGATCTCCCCGACAAGGATTCGTGGCAATTCCAGGAGCGCATGTTCGGGTTCGGCAAGATCGACGACCCGGCGTACGTCGCGGCCGAGAAGCGCCGGCCGGGTGTCGCGTGGACTGCGTTCACCGCGCTCGAGTCGTTACTCGACGACCAGCAGTCCGGCGAGTTGTGGGCGGCGATGGCCAAGGTGTACCCGGAGCTGCAGGACTGGGTTGCCCGGCGAGGTCACGGTGGTGCCGCACCGTTCCAATCGGAGGCGATCAAACGCTCGATCAGCGAGCTGCGCGCCGATGGCGCCGATCTCGTCGTGGTCGAGATCCATGGTGGCTTTCAGTTCTCCGACGTCGCCAGCGAGTTCGCTACGCGGGCAGCGCATGCCGCAATCGACGCCGGCGCAGATCTCGTTGTCGGCCACCATCCACACGTCCTGCAGGGCTTCGAGTGGTACAAGGGCCGGTTGATCGCGTACTCCCTCGGCAACTTCGTGTTCGATCAGGACTTCCTGTCGACGTTCCCGAGCGCGATCCTGCGGACCGTGTTCGAAGGCAATCGGATGATCGATGCGCGGATCATCCCGCTGACGATCGATCGCTACCAACCGATGCCCGTCGGCGGAGCTGCCGCGACCCGAGTGATTCGGTTGATGGACAGCAGGTCGGCGCTCACCGCGTACAGCGATCGAATTGCACCGCGCGTCGTCGCCTCGGTGATCGATGCACACCTGCCCGGCAACGCGACGATCACCGACACCGGCATGACCGGCGAGATCACAGTCCGCCGCGACAGCGCGACGGTCGACCACCAACTCGGTGACACCGGTCAATCGGTGCTGCCGCCCTGCACGTTGGTACGCACCGGCTCGCTCGATGGTGACATCGGGGTCGATCTACTGCAATGGGGTGACATCGACGATGTCACGGCAGACGGTGAGACCGACGGGGCGACGCAGTGGACGCTGGCGGGGAACGTCACCGCCGCGGTCGAGAACAACAACCGGTTCCTACGCCTGCAGGCGAGCAAGATCCGTGGCGCGTCCGCACGCCAGATCGCCCGCTCGACGACGCCGCTGCACCGCTGGTTCGACCGCAACTTCGACCCGGTCGATGGAGACCCCACCTATTCCGTGCAGATGCGAACCCGTGGCACGGGCGTGGTCGGCGCGACGTTGCGGATCGCGGTCTACGACGTGAACGACACCGATCCCACGACCGAGCCGGTCTCGACGTTGCTGCATGAGACGACCGTTCCGTTGCCTGTGCACGACAGCACACAGTGGACTGACCTCGATCTCGATGTCACCGCGACCGTCAACGCCCCGGTTGGTGACCTGCGCCCGAACGCGTTGCTGATGTACATCGTCGTGCCCAGCGGCTCGCCACGACTCGACGTCGACGACGTGCAACTGATGGAGTGGCGCCATCCGCAGCCGGCCGCCGACGGTGTGTGGGTACCAGCGGACGCGGTGAGGGGCGAGGCGCGGACAACGATCTCGGTCGAACAGTCGGGCTGCGTAGCTCCCACCGGCTAGCGCGTCGAGCCGCTACAGTTCGACCCGTCGACATCCCCGGTCGGGAGAGCCTTCAGCGCAGCCAGCGTTGCGGCGCCGAAGGAGCAACCTCCCCGGAATCTCTCAGGCAAACGGACCGATCGGGAAGACAACGCTGGAAAGCAGCCGGCACAAGGCCTGCTCGCCGACGGGGAAATCCGCCCTCAGCACGATCGAGGCGGAGAAAGCTCTC
>JANPOJ010000691.1:0-3380 GCA_031427935.1 Ilumatobacteraceae bacterium
CCAACCGTTCCCCACCCTGTACCACTGGGATCTGCCGCAGGTCCTCGAAGACGCCGGCGGCTGGCCGGTGCGTGCCACGGCCGAGGCGTTCGCCGAGTATGCCGGCGTCGTCGTGTCGCGACTCGGTGACCGAGTCACCAACTGGATGACGCTGAACGAGCCCTTCGTCAGCGCCAACCACGGGTACCTCACCGGTGAGCACGCTCCCGGCCGCACCTGCCTGGCCGACTCCCTGGCCGCCAGCCATCACCTGCTGCTCGGCCACGGCATGGCGATGGAGCGGATCCGCGCCGCCGTGCCCGGCGCCGATGTCGGCGTCGTGTTGAACTTCACGCCGGTCACGCCCATCGGCACGTCACCGGCAGCGCTCGACCGCCAGCAGATCGTCAACGATCTCGAGAACCGGTGGTACGTCGACCCCATCGGCGGGCTCGGCTACCCGCAGTACACCGTCGACCGCCTGGGCTGGGCACAGACCGAGATCCACGACGGTGACATGGGACTGATTGCCAGGCCGATCGACATGCTGGGCATCAACTTCTACACGCGGCAGATGATCGGCGCGATGACGGGCGAGCGCGAGGCCCGCGGCTCGTTGACCGCAATGGGTTGGGAGGTCCACCCGACGGCCCTGGGTGATCTGTTGCGCGGACTGCACGGGACGCACGGCTTCCCCCGGTACCTCATCACCGAGAACGGCGCGGCGATGCCCGACGAGACTGTTGTCGACGGCCGGGTCATCGACGACGACCGCCTCGAGTACGTCGCCGCCCATCTCGCCCAGGTGCACCAGGTGATGGAGGATGGTGTGCCCGTGGAGGGCTACTTCGCCTGGTCGCTGCTCGACAACTTCGAGTGGGCCCACGGGTACGGGCCGAAGTTCGGTCTCGTCGCGGTCGACCGGGCCACCCAGCACCGCACACCGAAGAAGAGCGCCCTGTGGTACGCCGAGGTCGCCAGGTCTGGAGAGATCCAACCAGGGTCGTGATCCCATGGCCGCCGGTGTGTCCACCTCGTTGACCGCCGGCTGGCGTCTGCACGCCGTGCGGGTGCCCGATGCACAGCCGATGCCGCCCGATGTCGAGGCGACGGTGCCGGGCTGTGTGCACACCGACCTGCTGGCGGCGGGGCTGATCCCCGACCCGTTCCTCGACGCCAACGAGTTGCTCGTCCAGTGGGTCGCGGACAGCGACTGGGTCTACGTCACCACGTTCTCCGTGCCGGCCGACATCGCCCAGCACGAACACATCGAACTGTGCTTCGAAGGGCTCGACACGTTGGCCACGATCACCCTCAACGGCGCTGCGCTCGGCTCGACCGAGAACATGCACCGGACCTACCGATTCGAGATCGCCTCGCTGCTGGTCGACGGCGACAACGAACTGGCGGTCACGTTCCAGTCGGCCACCCGGTTCTGCGATGCCCTGCGGGCCAGTGAGGGAGACTGGCCGTCGGCGTCGTTCGATCGACCGTTCAACTACCTGCGCAAGATGGCGTGCAGCTGGGGCTGGGATTGGGGCCCCTGGCTGACGACCGCAGGAATCTGGCGTCCCGTGACGGTGTGCAGCTGGAGCACCGACCGGCTGGTCTCGGTCAGACCGACGGCCAGGGTCACCGACCACGATCGCGGCAGCGTCGAGTTGGTCATCGCCACTGCGACCGGTTGCCGCGGGAGTGTCACCGTGACGTTGCGCAACCCCGAGGGCGGTGAGGTGGCGACATCGCGCCATGAGATCGGCGACGACGGTGCCACGATCACGGTCGATGCCGGGGTCGTCGAGCGCTGGTGGCCGCACTCGCATGGCCGCCAACCGTTGTACGAGCTCGAGGTCGCCCTGATGCACGACGGGCAGGTGATCGATCACTGGAGCCGCCGAGTCGGGTTCCGAACGGTGGAGCTCGACACTGGGCCGGATGCGAACGGGTCGGCGTTCACGTTCCTGGTCAACGGCTCGCCACTGTTCGCTCGTGGCGTGAACTGGATCCCCGACGACGTGTTTCCGAGCCGGATCACTCCGCAGCGCTATCGACACCGCCTGGCCCAAGCCAAGGCGGCCAACGTCGACATGATCCGCGTGTGGGGCGGCGGGATCTACGAAGACGACGCGTTCTACGAAGCGTGCGACGAGCTGGGCCTGATGGTCTGGCAAGACTTCCTGTTCGCCTGCGCCGCCTACCCCGAGCACCTGCTGGCCGATGAGGTCGAGGCCGAGGCGCGCGACAACGTGACCCGGCTGATGCCACATCCCAGCCTGGTGCTGTGGAACGGCAACAACGAGAACATCTGGGGCTACTTCGACTGGGGGTGGCAGCAGCGATTGCAGGGCCGTCCCTGGGGCGCGGGCTTCTACTTCGACCTGCTGCCCCGCGTCTGCGCCGAGCTCGACCCCGCGCGGCCCTATTGGCCCGGCAGCCCGTACTCCGGCTCGCTCGATGTCGCTCCGAACGCCGACGCCCACGGTTGCGTCCACCTGTGGGACGTGTGGAACCAGACCGACTACATCCGGTACCGCGACCACACGCCGCGGTTCGCATCCGAATTCGGATGGCAGGCGCCGCCGACGTGGCAGACGATGAGCACGTCGATCGGCGACGAGGTGCTGGCACCCGACTCGCCCGGCATGTCCCATCACCAGAAGGCCACCGACGGCGATCTCAAACTGAACCGCGGGTTGGCGGCCCACGTCGGCGTGCCCGACGACTTCGATGCCTGGTGGTTCGGCACCCAACTGATGCAAGCCCGGGCCGTCACCACCGGGATCGAGCACATGCGCTCGTTGCGCGGCTACTGCATGGGAACCATCTGGTGGCAGCTCAACGACTGCTGGCCGGTCACCAGTTGGGCCGTGATCGATGGTGGTGGCGTGGCGAAGCCGGCCTGGTTCGCGCTGCGCGACGCCTACCGCCCGCGCCTGCTCACGCTGCAGCCCCGTGGCTCGGCGCTGGTGCTGTTCGCGATCAACGACTCATCCCAATCGTGGGCGGTCGACGGCGGCGGGCAGCGGACCTGGTGGTGGTTTGCGCCCGACCACGCCTCCTCGCTGATCGCACCGACCTTGACCGCCACGTGGGAGCGCGACGCCGATGTCGTGGTCGCCACCATCTCGACCGACGTGGTCGTCCGCGACCTGACCATCTATCCCGACCGCCTCGTCGCCGGCGCGACGATCGACCGCCAGCTGATCTCCCTGTTGCCGGGCGAAAGCGCGGCGGTGAGGATCGCGGGACTCGGCGACCGCGACCCCGCGCCCCTCGTGACCAGGCCGTCTTGCTGGTCTGCGGGCGACCTGGTCGGCTGAGCTCTCGCCCCCGTCCCCACCCCTTCTGAATCGTCAGTGACGTTTCGAGCCCACGCTGCTCGGCGCGATGTGAGCCCGGTG
>JANPOJ010000692.1:0-1816 GCA_031427935.1 Ilumatobacteraceae bacterium
GTTGTGAGGCCCACCACGGCAGCGGTTACGAGCAGCACTGCGGCGGCAAGATACACCCATCGGACATCGAGTCGGTCCGCGAGGACGCCTCCGATTGCCAGGGAGATGAGACGCGCCGTGTTCCAGACGATGTCGAAGAACGCGAATGCTCGTCCCCGGGTTTCGGGGGCGACGGCGCTTTGCAGTGTGGACTGATAGGCGACCATGCCCGTCGAGGTGGACATTCCGTAGATGACGAGTGCGGATCCGGCGACGATCGGATTGGCCACGGTGGCGAGGGTCAAGTCGACTCCGCCGCGCACCAGGTACGGGTAGAACAACCAGCGGCGGTCCCCGACTCGCACGAAGCGGCGCAGCAGCACGGGGCCGAGTGCAGCGCCGACCCCAATCGCGGCTAACAGTGCCGCGAAACCGCTTGGTCCGACATCGAGCCATCGGTCAGCGAGGACGACGAGCAGACCGCTCGTGGCGCCGGCGGACATCGATGCGAGAAGCTGCACGATCGCGAGGCGACGCAGTAACGGGTGTGCGCGGACTGCGTCGAAGCCGCCGAGCGCTCCGCGCCATCCGCGGACCTGGATCGTGGCGGCGTTTCGACCTGCGCGCAGGCCGATCAGCAGCATCGCTGAGACCACGAACGATGCGGCGTTGATTGCGAATGCGATCCGGATGCCACCGGACGCAATGATCAGGCCTGCGATTGGTGCGACGACGATTTGGGCGACGACTGCCGCCGTCCACAATGCGCTGTTGGCGGCGATCAGGTCGTCCTCGCCGACGACATCGGGGAGCACCGACGCGGCAGCCGGGTTGAACACCATCGCCGCGGCGCTGAGCGTGAAGGCGACAGCAAACAACACCGGCAACGAACCGGACGCGACAACAAGGATTCCAGCCGCGACCGCGCGAATCACGTCGGTGCCGACCATGAGTCGCCGGCGAGGCATCCTGTCGGCGGCCACACCGGCGACCGGGCCGATCAAGAGCACCGGAAGCACTTCAAAGATCACAGCCGCGGCAACGCCACGACCCGAGCCGGTCAGATTGAACGCGAGCACAACAACGGCGATCGTGTTGAAGGCGTCGCCGACCCGGGAAATGCCATGCGCGAGGAACAGCCGTCGAAACTCTCCGTTCAGCTGCAGCAGACTCAGCACGGCCCCGCTCGCTTCGACCGGGCCGCGTTCCACTTAGATCGCGAGGCACTCTTGATGGTGCGGGCTCGCATGGCGGCGACCGTAGAACCTTGACCCTAGGGTAAGGTCAAGGACTGCGATGAAAGATCACACCGTGACCATTGGCGAAGCGGCCGCTCGAACTGGACTGACCGCCAAGGCGATCCGGCTCTACGAGAGGCGCGGCCTGCTCGGAGCTCCAGAGCGCAACCAATCCGGGTACCGGACGTACGGTGCCAACGATCTCGCCGTTCTGTCGTTCATCCGTCAAGCCAGGAACCTCGGACTCCGTCTCGACGAAATCGGTCGCGTCCTCGAGCTGCAGCGCTCGAACGAACAACCCTGCAGCACGGTACTCGAACTTCTCAACGAACGCATCGCCAACATCGACCGCACCATGACGGACCTGCGCGCGCTGCGCAAGGTCATGACGACCGCCCGGGCTGGAGCGAGCGACGCTGCGCGGTCCGGGCGCACCGCCGTGATCTGCAAGCTCATCGAGTTCTCCGCGTGAGTGTCGCTCACCCTATGACAAGCGGGCTACATACCTGTCTGGACGTTGCGTGAATCCCGCCCGAGCCACCGCCGGGTTGTCAACTTGATCCTCAGCGCGATTGAACCGCAGGTCACGCCAAGTTGCG
>JANPOJ010000693.1:0-11409 GCA_031427935.1 Ilumatobacteraceae bacterium
ACATCCTCGTGTTGCCGTCGTTCGGCATCATTTCCGAGGTGTTGCCCACCTTCTCCCGCAAGCCGCTGTCCGGCTATCCATTCGTGGTGTTCTCGGGTGCCGCGATCGGCTTCGTCGGCTTCGGTGTGTGGGCCCACCACATGTTTGCCAGTGGCCTCGGGCCGGTCAGCGTTGCGGTGTTCGCGATGTCCACCATGCTCATCGCCATCCCCACCGGCGTCAAGATCGTCAACTGGACGCTCACCATGTGGGGCGGCAAGTTGCACTTCACCACGGCGATGCTGTTCGCCATTGGATTGGTGGTCGAGTTCACCATCGGCGGACTGTCGGGGGTAACCCACGCGATCAGCCCGAGCGACACCCAGCAGACCGACACGTACTACATCGTCGCCCACTTCCACTACGTGCTGTTCGGCGGTGCGGTGTTCGGGATCTTCGCCGGCTTCTACTACTGGTGGCCGAAGATCTTCGGCAAGATGCTCGACGAGACGCTCGGGAAGTGGAACTTCTGGTTGATGGTCATCGGCATGAACCTGACCTTCGGTCCCATGCACATCCTCGGTCTGCAGGGCCAGCCACGGCGAATGGTCGTGTACCCCGAGAAGCTCACCGGAGAAGGGTTCTTCAACTTGCGTTTCTGGAACACCGTTGCCAGCGTCGGTGCGTACCTGCTGGCCATCGGTATCTTCTTGTTCCTGGTCAACGTGTGGCACACCACTCGCAAGGGGGCGAAGGCACCGCTCGACCCATGGGATGCGCGCAGCCTCGAATGGCTCACCGACAGCCCACCGAAGGCCCATAACTTCGATGTCATCCCCCATGTGCACGCCCTCGACGAGTACTTCCACCTGAAGTACGAGGAGGTCGACACCGATGCCGGCCCACGACTGGTCAAGGTACGCACTGCCGAGGAGTTGCAGGCCGAGCAGGAGGCCAACGCCGACAAGCACATCCACATGCCGTCGCCGTCGTACTGGCCGATGTTGGTTGCCATCGCCCTGCCGATCATGGCCTACGGGATCATCTTCTCGAAGCTGCTCACGGTTGCCGGCGGCGCGATCTTGTTGATGGCGATGTACGCCTGGTCGCTCGAGCCGTCGGTCGCCGACGACAGCGACTACGACCCGCCCGCCCAAGGTGGAGAACCCACGAAGGAGTTGGCCAGTGTCTGAGGCAACGCTCGCGGAGACTCCCGCTGCTGACGATCATCACGCTGACGATCATCACGCTGAAGCTCAGGGCGGTCATTCGATCAGCTCGACCGGGCTCAGCAACAACAAGCTGGCGATGTGGTTGTTCCTCGGCAGCGAATGCCTGCTGTTCGGTGGGCTGATCTCCACGTACATGCTGTACCGCGGCCGGCACACCGGCACCCCGGGCCCCGCCCAGTTGTGGGACATCCCGCTGACATCGGTGTCGAGCTTCGTGCTGTTGATGAGCTCGCTGACCATGGTGCTGGCGGTCAGCGCTGCGCAAGAGCGCGACGATCGCTTGACCATCACATGGCTGTCGGTCACGGCGCTGCTCGGCTCGACGTTCGTCGGCGCCCAGGTCTACGAGTTCACGTCGTTCTACCACGAGGGTGTGGGCTTCACGACCAGCCTGTTCAGCTCGAGCTTCTTCACCCTCACCGGCTTCCACGGGATCCACGTGACCGTCGGGATCATCATGTTGATGTCGTTGGTCGGTATCGTCTCGCGCAGCAAGGTACCCGGCGACAAGGCCGAGGTCGTCGAGCTGATCGGGTTGTACTGGCACTTCGTCGACATCGTCTGGATCGTCATCTTCACCCTCGTCTACCTGATCCCGGCATGAGGTCCCCACGATGACTACGACCGATCACGTCGAACACAACGAGCACGTCGCTGCGCACGAGGGCGGCCACAAGCCCAACAGCTTCTACATCAAGGTTGCCGCTGCGTTGGCATTCGTCACCGGCATCGAGGTGGCCCTGTACTACCTCGACCTCGGCAAGGCATACCTTCCGATCCTGATGGTGCTGATGATCATCAAGTTCCTCACCGTCGTATCGTTGTTCATGCACTTGAGGTTCGACAACAAGATCTTCAGTTGGCTGTTCTACTCGGGGCTCGGGCTCGCCGTGTTCGTGTACATCGCCGCGTTGATGACGTTCCGCTTCTTCGACGGCAGCTGACCGATGCTCGGCGCGACTTTCGCCGATCCCTGGAGGTTCCAGGCCAGCCCGGAGGTCTATCTGCTGGTCGCGTTCCTGATCGGCGCGTACGTCTACTCGATCCGGGTGATCGGTCCGCGCGCAGTTCCCGAGGGCGAACCGATCGTGTCGCCCGCCAACATCGGCTGCTTCGCCGGGGCCATGGCGCTGTTGTTCGCCGCCAGCACTTGGCCGATCCATCAGATCGGTGAGGACTACCTCTATTCGGTGCACATGTTGCAGCACATGATGCTGGCGTTCTTCATGCCGCCGCTGGTGCTGCTGGCCACCCCGACATGGCTGTTGCGGCTGCTCGTCGGTACCGGCCGCACGTTGCGGGTCGTCACGTTCATGACCAAGCCGGTGGTGGCCGCGGTGGTGTTCAACGTGGTCATCATGGTCACGCACATCCCGCCGGTCGTCAACGCCTCGGTGGTCAGCGCCCCGTTGCACTACTCGTTGCACATGTTGGTGGTGCTCACCGCGGTGCTGATGTGGATGCCTGTCGTCGGCCCGTTCCACGAACTGCGCATCAGCGATTCGGCGAAGCCCATCTACCTGTTCCTGCAGAGCGTGGTGCCCACCGTGCCGGCCGGATGGCTGACGTTCGCCGAGGGCGTGGTCTACAAGCACTACAACCAGCCGGTGCGTGTGTGGGGCATCAGCCCCACCGACGACCAGCAGTTGGCCGGGGCGATCATGAAGATCGGCGGGTCGATCTTCCTGTGGGCGCTCGTGGTGTTCTACTTCTTCAAGCGCTTTGCCACGAATTGGAAAGAGGAGAACACCTATCGCCGGTCGCCGCTGACCTTTGATCAGGTCAAGTCGGAGTTCGACAGCACGCCGGCGCCACCCGAGAAAGTCCGCTAGCAGTAGTCAGCTAGTCGTCAGCTAGTCCCAGCGGAACAGGCGTGACGCCAGCAGCGGCGTGACCACGGCCCAGATGCCGAGCACGATCCACGACCGCGTCGGCTGTGTACCGGCGTTGCTCAGCGCGTCGCGCAGCACGTCGGCAAGGGCGCCCGACGGCAGCGCGTGGGCCACGGCTCGAACGACGCCGGGCAGCTTGGCGAACGGGATGACCATCCCGCCGAGCAACAGCAGCACGAGGTACAAGCCGTTCTGGGCGGCGAGGTTGATCTCGCCCGGCAGCCGACCGGCAAGGGTCAGGCCGAGACCGGCGAACGCCATCGTCCCGACGATGAGCCCGAGCACTGCCAGCAGCCAGTTCGGCGAGTCGGGGTTCCAGCCAAGGGCGAAGGCGACCGGGATCAGCACCGCGAACTGCACGATCTCGACGGCGATCACCGAACCGATCTTGGCGGCGATCAGCCGTGGGCGACCGAGCGGCGTGGTGCCGAGGCGCTTCAGCACGTGGTAGCTGCGTTCGAAGCCGGTGCCGATGCCGAGGCTGACCATCGCCGTGCTCATCGTTGCCAGGGCGAGGATGCCGGGAGCCAGGAAGTCGATCGGTTCCTTCGTGTCGGTCGGCAACACGTCGACCAGGCTGAAGAAGACCAGCAGCATCACCGGGATGCCGAGCGTCAACAACAGTTGCTCGCCGTTGCCGGCCACACGGCGAAGTTCGGCGCGTAGCTGCACGAGGGCGACCTTCATGCGTCGGCTCTCATGACTGGTTCTCGTCTCCGCGCGTGAGCCGTCGGAACACGTCTTCCAACCGCTGCCCGCCGGCGCGCAGGTCGTGCAACGGGTGGCCGGCCTCGGCCAGCCAATCGCCGAGTTGGGCCATCAAACGCGGTTGCGGCGGGGCATCGATCACGTACTCGTCGCGGCCCACTTCGGCGGCCACGATGCCTGTCGCTGCGGCGAGTGCCCGGAGGTCGAGGCCCGGGTCGCTGCGGAAGCGGATCTCGTCGTGTCCCTTGCGCAGGTCGGCCAGCGTGCCATCGGCGACCAGCGAACCGCGGTCGATGATCACCATCCGATCGGCCAGCCGCTCGGCCTCGTCGAGCTCGTGCGTGGCCAGCACCACCGCGCATCCGTTGGCCGCGAGATCTCGGATGATGCGCCGGATTGCGTCGCGTCCGTTGATGTCGACGCCCGACGTCGGTTCGTCGAGGAAGGCGACGTCGGGTTTGGCGGCCAGGGCCAGCGCCAGCGACAGCCGCTGCTTCTCGCCGCCCGAGAGCCGCCGCCACGTGGCCTTGCTGCGGCTGGTCAGGCCGACCGACTCGACCAACGCCGCAGCGTCGGCGCCGTTGCCGTACAGCGCGGCGTAGTGCCGCACCGTCTCCAACACTGCCGAGCCCGGGTACACCCCACCTTCTTGCAACATCACGCCCATGCGACTGCTGAGCTGGCGTTGGTGGGTCGCCGGGTCGAGGCCGAGCACCCTCACAGTGCCTGCCGTGGCTCGCCGGTATCCCTCGCAGACCTCGATCGTCGACGTCTTGCCGGCGCCGTTCGGGCCCAACACGGTGGTGACCTGGCCGGCCTCGGCGGTGAATGAGATGGCGTCGACTGCGACGAGGTCGCCATGGCGGACCGTCAGATGTTCGACCTCCACCGCGCTCACAGCGTGCGACCCTAGGCCACCCTCATCGCGAATTCGCGATCAAGTCGGGGTCAATTCCTTCCGATCACTGGGCATGGCGCGGTTCTCCGTGGTGGTGTCCGCTCTCGACGGGCAGGCCGATCTGGGTCGCAGCCTGCGCGCCATCGCCCGGGCAGGGCAGGCCATCCGAACCGACCCTGACGTGATCGTCGTCGTGCCCGATCTCGACGGCCCGCACGCTCGAACGGCTACCGCGCTGGGCGCCACCGTGGTGACGGTTCGGCATCCGCGCGTCTCGGTGGCGCGCAATGCCGGCGCGGCGGTCGCGAGCGGCCAGATCCTGGTGACGATCGACGCCGACCGAGTGATGTCGCCCGTGGCGTTCGCCGAGATCGAGCGTCTGTTGGCCACGGGTTGCTACGTCGGTGGCGGCGCGATCCAACATGCCGAGCGCCACACGTTGGCCATCGACGTGGCGATGGTGATGTCGAAGTTGACCACGTACCTCAACGGTCTCGGTGGTGGCATGTACTGGTGCCGACACGACGACTTCGTCGCCATCGGCGGCTTCGACGAGCGGGTGACCACCGTCGACGATCTCGACTTCGCCCGTCGACTGCGTGATCACGGCCTGCGCACCGGGCGCAAGTTCGTCAACCTCCGCCAGGCGCCGGTGACCACATCGTGTCGCCATGGCGCGGCACGGCAAATCGCCTACGCCCTCTCCCGCTGAGCAGGGGTAGCCTCCGATCCTGTGATCGATGTTCGTTTGCTGCGCACCGACCCCGATGCCGTTCGCGCTGCCCTGGCCCGCCGCGGCCAGCGCGAGGTGCTCGACCAACTGGAGCGGGCGATCGCCTTCGATGCTCTGTCGCGCGACATCATCGCCAAGCGCGATGCCATTCGGGCCGAGGTCAACGATCTGTCGAAGGCGGTCGGGGACCTGCGCCGCTCAGGCGACACCCACGGCGCCGAGGAGTTGCAGCTGCGCAGCCGGGCGCTCGGCGATCACGAACGGGTGCTGGCCAACGAGTTCGAGATCGTGCAGGGTGACCTGCGCGATGTGTTGCTGCGCATCCCCAACGTCCCGCACTCGGAGGCACCCGATGGTGCCGGCGAGGCCGACAACCCGGTCGTCAAGGGGCCGGTCGGCCTGTCGTCAGAGTTCCCCGAGCATCGGCGGGTGCCCCACTGGGAGACCGGCACGGCGCTCGGCATCCTCGACAACGAGCGGGCGACCAAGATCAGCGGGGCGATGTTCACGATGCAGCGCGGGGCCGGCGCGGCCCTCTCTCGTGCGCTCTGCCAGTACGCGCTCGACCGCAACGTCGACCGGTTCGAGGAGATCCGCCCGCCCTCGCTCGTGACGACGGCGACGTTGACCGCCACCGGCCCGTTGCCGAAGTTCGCCGACGACGCCTACAACATCGAGCGCGACGACCTGTGGTGCATCCCCACGGCCGAGGTGCCGCTGACCTCGATCTACGCCGGCGAGGTGATCGACGCCGAACAGTTGCCGATGCTGATGATGGCGTACACACCGTGCTACCGCCGCGAGGCCGGGTCGGCCGGACGCGACACCCGGGGCATGCTGCGCGCCCACGAGTTCGACAAGGTCGAGATCCTTGCCGTGGCGCTGCCCGAGCAAGCACCCGACCTGCTCGTGGAGATGACCGGCAGGGCCGAGGCGTTGATCGCCGGGCTCGGGCTGCCGTACCGGATCATCGAGATCTGCACCGGCGACATGGGTCAGAGCCACCATCGCAGCTTCGACATCGAGGTGTACGCACCCGGCGCCGACGCCTGGCTCGAGGTCTCCTCGATCTCGTGGTTCAGCGACTATCAATCACGTCGCGCCGACATCCGCTTCCGCATCGCCGGCCAGAAGGGCACGCAGATCGCCCACACACTGAACGGCTCGGCGCTGGCGGTCCCGCGCGTGTGGGCGGCGATCGTCGAGAACTACCGCGAGCCCGATGGCAGTGTCGTCGTGCCCGAGGTGCTGCGGCCCTACATGCGCGGTGTCGAGCGGATCACCGGGCAATGAGTGACCTGGGGTCGCGTCGAGCCGACTATGAAACTGCCGGCCTCGAGGTGGGTGACGTCGATCGCGACCCAGTGGTGCAATGGCAGCGGTGGTACGACCAGGCCTCGCAGGCCGGGTGCGTGGAGCCGAATGCCTTCGTGTTGTCGACGGTCGACGGCACGGGTTGCCCGCAGTCGCGCTACCTCTTGGCGCGCGGCGCCGACGTGCGTGGCTTTTCGTTCTTCACGAACTACGAGTCCGACAAGAGCGATCAACTCGCTGCCGAGCCTCGTGCCGCGATGCTGTTCACGTGGCTGCAGTTGCACCGTCAAGTGCGCGTGGTCGGCGTCGCCGAACGGTTGCCCGACGCCGAGAGCGACGAGTACTACGGCTCGCGGCCGCGGGCCTCGCAGATCGGGGCGTGGTCGTCGCCGCAGTCACGAGTGTTGCCCGACCGTGCGTCGCTCGAGGATCGCGTCGCTCAGTTCGAGCAGACCTTCGCCGACGTCGAGGTGATCCCGCGCCCCGCGTACTGGGGTGGTTGGCTGCTCCGTCCCGTGATGTTTGAGTTCTGGCAGGGGCGTCCGAGTCGGCTGCACGACAGGGTCCGCTATTTGCCGTCCGACAACGGCTGGGTCATCGAGCGGTTGGCTCCGTAGCCCACATCGCCGCGGCGTCGGCCAGGCCATCGATCAGCGAGGCCATCGGGGGAACCATCTCGGTGTGATCCCAATCGGCCCAGATCGGGCTCGACCCACGGATGCGCGGCGGCAACTCGATCTGCACACCCTGCTGGGTCGGGAGGTTGACCGGGTTGTCGGGGTGCAGGCCGCGGAGGTCCTTCGGGATGCGGTCGAGCTCGGTGACGATCTCGTAGTCGGGGAGGCGTGGCGTGAGATGGCGAGCGACGTGATCGGCGAGGTCGCGGTTCTGGCCACCGAGCAGCACGGAGGTGAAGTGGTCGCGGCGACCGAAGCCGTGAATCGTGATCACGATCGCGACGTGATCGATGAAGCTCTGCAACTGCGGCGACGACTGCGGGCTGACCTTGTGCGAGGGGATGTGCCATTGCACGTCGTCGGGTTGCAGCACGGCGTAGTAGCTGGCGCCGCTGCGTTCGGCGGCGTGTGAGGCGATCACATCGGTCTGCTCCTCCAGCGAACCGCCGTGGTAGGCCATGAACCCGATGCGGCTGCGCAGTTCGCAGACCTCCTGCACGCCGTCCATGGCCAACAGCTCGGCGAAGGGGTCGGTCACGACGTCGGCTCGTCGCGTTGCATGGTCAACGCCGTCGCCACAGCGGCGACGATCACGATCACGCCGATAGACACGACGGGCGTTTGATGGTCTTGCACGAAGTTCGTCAGCTTGTCGTTCCAGCTCGTGGCCTTGGAGACGACGGCGCCTCCGGTTCCGTCGGTGAGGTTGCTGTACCAGTACCAGCACAGGTACATGCCGGTGAGGATCAGCAACACGCCGGCGAACTGCTCGAACCAGGCCATGCCGCGTCGCAGTAGGTGCAGCAGCGCGGTGTTGGCGGAGGCCAGGGTGACAGTGAGCCCGGTGACGACCAGGGCCATGCCGATGCCGTAGAGCGCGACAGCGGCGATCCCGGTGGCTAGGCCCTTGGTGCTGAAGCTGCCCAGCACCACGCCCGTGAACGGTGCGATCGTGCAACCGATCGAGGCCACCGCGTAGGCGATGCCGAACACGTACATCGATCGAACGCTGCGGTCGCGCTCGCCGACGTCGAGCTTGGGTGTCGTGAACGGCAGGCGGTACCCGAACAGCATGGCGATGCCCAACACGATCAGGCCGACACCGATCGCCAGGGATGGCCATTGCGCCTTTTCCACCAGCCAGTTGGTCGACAACTTCGTCACCACGCCGATGATCACGAAGATGCTCATGAACCCCGCCGAGACGGCGGTGCTGACCTTGAGGGCGCGCAACACCGAAGCCCGTTCTGCGCCGGGCCGGAGGTTCTCCATGCCGAGGAAGTACACGAGGTAAGTCGGCAGCAGCACGAAGCCGCACGGGTTGATCGCCGCCAACAGCCCGGCGGTGAACGAGGTCGCCAACCGAGCGTCGAGGGCGATCACAGCAGCTTCGTCCTGATCAGTTCCTCGAGCCGGTCGGCGGTCAACTCACCGGTCTGGTCCACGATCGTGCCGCGTGCATCGATGAACAGGGTCTGGGGCGAGTTGGCAATGCCCACGGCCGTCGTCAGCTCGCCGTTCGGGTCGTACAGCAACTCGTATTGCACCCCCCGGTCACGGGCGAAGGCCTCTTCGTGGTCCGATGGCGGAAGTGTGTCGACGCCGATGAAGCGCACCTGGTCGCCGAGCTTGCCTTGCACCGCCGCGAAGGCGGGCAGTTCTCGCTTGCATGGTGCGCAGGTCGAGTACCAGAAGTTGACGACCAGCGGCCGCCCGATCAGATCAGCGGTCGCGAAGGTGTCGCCGGCCAGGGTTTGGATGTCGACGTGGGGGAGCGCGCGACCGGTGACGGCAGCGTTGGTGCCGATCGACGGCGAGAGATCGTTGCCCGAGGTCAACGTCACGTCGTCGCCGGCCCCGGTCGAACTGTTCGAATCGTTCGAATTGCCTCCGGTGGCGACCACGACGCCAACGGCGGCGACGGCCACGGCGGCCACGGCCAACGAGCCGAAGAGCAGTCGCTTGTTGATGCTCATCGGCCGAAGGTTACCGATTGCACGTGCGCAAGGCTATCCAGGGCGCCGGAATCCAGTCAGGGGATCGCGCGAAGCGTCGCCCCCGACCGGCGATCGGCCCGTCAGGCGACGAGGTGTGGGGGGATGGGCACCTCGTCGATGACCACCGCCGGGCGGGGGTTCTTCGGCGGTCGGCCACGTGGTCGCTTGTTGACCACGATCCGACCGTTCTCGATCAGTTCGCCACCCCAGACGCCCCAGGGCTCGGCTCGCTCGATCGCACCGGAGACGCAATCTGGCGCAAGTGAGCACTTGCTGCAGATGGCCTTGGCCCGGCCGATGTTGAGCGGGGTGTCCGAGAAGAACAGGTGGGTCAGGGTGCCGTGCCCGTCGGCGCAGCGCGGCTTGGGGGCGCGCACGGCGACCGGCTCGACCAGTTCGGCGAACTCGATGTCGATGTCGATGTGTCGGTTGATGTCGATTGCGTACATTTCGGGTGGTTCCTCTCGGACGAGTGGGAAGGCGGAAAAAGCAGAAAGGCCGCCGGGATCGAATCCCGACGGCCTCGGAGCGGATGCTCTCGACGTAACTGTGGTTACGTCGGTTGCTTCCCGAGGCGTCGGGCTGGGCGCTTGATGGTGCTCTCAGTCATGAAGTTCATATTCATGCCGGACGAGAGTGCTGCACGCCACTGGTAGCCGTGAACGAGCCCGCAGAACGGGCGCGCGTCAACAGCCACCAAGGCTGCTTGCGGTGCGAACGTCGTGCTCATGCTCTTCCAGACCTTCCGTAGTTCGTCGACTCGACACAAACGTGCCGAGCCGAGACATAGGCAACCAGAACTTGCAGGCTGCGTCAACTCATTTATTGTCACACCATGTTCGAGATGGTTGGGCGTCCTCCCGAGGGCCGGACGTTCAGCGGTTCTCGCCGCGTTCGCCTCGGCGATTGCTCCCCTGGAGGCCGGCTTCGCCTCGATGCCGTTGCCCGGTATCTGCAGGACCTGTCCGACGACGACACTCGCGATGCGGGACTCGCCCAGATGACCTGGGTGGTTCGGCGAACGGTTGTCGATGTGCACGAGTTCCCGACCTACCTCGAGCCGCTCGACATGGTGACCTGGTGCTCGGGGATCGGGTCACGGTGGGCCGAACGCCGGGTGGACATCCACAGTGCTGGAGGTGGCGCTGGTAGTGGCAGTGGCAGCGGCTCGATCAGCTCGGCGACGCTGTGGGTGCATCTCGATCCGGACTCGCTGCGTCCCACGCCCCCCGCCGATGTTTTCGCGCAGACGTTTGCGGCGAGCGCGGGCGGTCGGTCGATCTCGTCGCGGTTGACGCTCGCCGCACCTCCGCCCGGGCTGCAACTGACCCCGTGGTCGCTGCGTTTCACCGATTTCGATGTGATGGACCACGTCAACAACGCAGTCGCCCTGGTGCTCGTCGAGGACGTGTTGGCCCGCCGACGGGACCTCCGCGCCCCGCTGCGCGTCGAGGTGGAGTACCGGTCTCCCATCGATCGAGGCGTCCGCCTGGGCGTCGGTGAGATCGATGGGGACGATGGGGACTCGTGCACTGGTTGGTTGGTCGACGAAGGAGAAGCCCAGTGCCACGTCGCCTTCCGAATTGGCCGGCCCCCCAACTTCGTCACGCTCGCTGATCCCCCGGTTGCCTGAATCCGGTGCCCCGCGCGCAGCGCCCAAGCCCCCGCAAGCCCGGTCCCGCCCCGGCGTGCCCGAGGAGCCCCGGTCGCACGGCGTGCCCACCGCAGCAGGCCCGGCGGCCCCCAGCCGCCCGTAACCGACGTGCCCCGGCCCCCACCCCTCCCGAATCGTCCGTGACGAAATGCGTAGGGATGCGTGCCCGGCCCCACCCCTCCCGAATCGTCCGTGACGTAACTCATCAGCGCGCGTTTCGTCACGGACGATTCGGGAGGGCGTCTGGCGTGGGTGGTCGGTGGGTTTCGTCACGGACGATTCGAGAGGGGTGGGGCCGGGTGGTCGGTGGGTTTCGTCACGGACG
>JANPOJ010000694.1:0-1862 GCA_031427935.1 Ilumatobacteraceae bacterium
TGCTCGCCCGTATCACCCTTGGAACCAGCCACACCCTGCGGCCCATCGGCACCCGTATCACCCTTCGCACCGTTGACGCCGGCAGAGCCCGTATCGCCCGTATCACCCTTGGCACCAGCCACACCCTGCGGCCCATCGGCACCGGTATCACCCTGGGGACCAGCATCACCCTGGAAACCCTGCTCGCCCGTATCACCCTTGGAACCAGCCACACCCTGCGGCCCATCGGCACCCGTATCACCCTTCGCACCGTTGACGCCGGCAGAGCCCGTATCGCCCTTGGCGCCGGTGTCACCGTTGGCGCCAGCCGGGCCCTGCGCACCGGTATCCCCCTTGGCGCCAGCCGGGCCCTGCGCACCGGTCTCCCCCGTGGGGCCCGGCACGCCGGGACCCTGCTGCCCGATTGCAGACGGGACGAAGTAACCGACGAGGTCGACGACGATATCGACGGTGCCTGCGTTGTTGAAGATGTTGAAGGACTTGTCGGTTCCGAACTTGATCACGGTCGCGTTGGCGTGTGCCTGACTGTCAGCCCAGTTGATCGCGCTGGCCAGCGGCATGGCACTGCCCGTCGGGAAGAGAGTCAGGAACGAGCCGGCAGTGCCGTTCACGACGGTGAGGTTGATCGATGCCGCTGTCGCATCGGCCGGAACACTGCTGGCGAGCGACAACGTCACCACGCTGCCCGCACCAAGCGCGTGGATCTGGCTCGCCGCCTCGCGAGTATCCAGGACTCGGACCGGCACAACCGGGACGAGCGAGGACGCGTCGCCCGGGTTCCCGAGGGCGGATGCGGCGAAGAGCCCGCCGCCCCCGAGTGAGATGGCGATTGCCGCGCCAGCCGCCGCCCAACGTGAGCGCCAAGCATCAACCTTCATGACCAAATCTCCTTCTGGAGCTCCGAGCGGAGCCGTACCGACGTGGAGAGTCGGTATCGCCTTGAGCAACTTGAGAAACAACGAGGGCTCAGCGAGTGAATTGGGCCGAATGACCTACGACTGCAGGCACATCGCGCTCAAGACAGCGACTCCGGGCGCAGAGTTCCCGGTCACGATCCTGTCCGCCGCACGCGTCGACAGGGATCACCTCATCGCCGCGGATCGCGTTGGCGTCGAATCTGCCGATAGCGATCGGCGAGTATTCACCTCTGTCAGCTTGACAAGGTGTACGGTGCGCGTTGGCCGATTCCGTTTCGTACCTGGAGGCACATGTGGATCTGAGCAAGTTCAAGACATCCGATTGGTTGAAGGTCGGTGGTGCCATCGGCTTCTTCATCTTCGGGTTCTTCAATTGGACGACCGTCGAGGGTCCCGGCGGCATTGGCGGAAACAGCGGCTTCAATGTGTTCCACTTCTTCTTCACCGGCACCATTCCGTGGATCCTCGTGATCGCAACTGGCGTCGTCACCTTTTTGCTCGTGACGGGGTCGATGAAGCCCGGCACGTTGCCGTGGCCGCTGATCATGCTGATCGCCACCGGCCTCGCAGCGCTTCTCCTCCTGATTCGGCTGGTGTTCAACCCGCTCGATGGTAAGGACGCGATCGAGTCGATCGGTGGCAGCGTCGGTCGTGGGATCGGTCTGATCCTGTCGGTGATCTCCGGGTTCGTAGCCTTCGCCGGCGCCTTCATGGGCTTCAAGGAGTCCGGTGGCGACTTCAACGATCTGAAGGACATGAACAAGATCAAGGGCGCCTTCCAGGGCAGCGGCGATTCCGCACCTCCGCCAGCCCCCCCCAACATCATGTCGACTTCAGAGGGGGAACCCGACTCCGGTCCGACAACAGGCGCGGTGAGATCCATGGCCGCGGCCGATGCCGGCGCGTCGGATTCCACCCGCCCGCGCTCCTGAACATCGCGCAGCC
>JANPOJ010000695.1:0-7233 GCA_031427935.1 Ilumatobacteraceae bacterium
TGTTGCCGTGGTGACAGCGACGACAGGATCTCGCGTTCTGTTGCCATGTGCGCGACGACAGCCTCGTCGACAGTGTCGAGCCCGCGCTTCGTCAATCGCACGATGACCTTTCGGCGGTCGTCGGTGGCTGCCCGCTCGACCAGGCCACGTTGCTCGAGGCGGTCGATGCGATTCGTCATCGCCCCAGTGGTCACCATGCATTGACGCATGAGGTCACCGGCGGTCAACTGGTAGGGCTCGCCGGAGCGACGCAGCGTGGCCATGACGTCGTACATCCAGTCGTCGAGGTCATATCGGGCAAAGTTCTCGGCCAGGTGTTGATCGATCAGGCGCGACAGGCGCGACACGCGTCCGATCACTTCGATCGGTGAGCTGTCGACATCGGGGCGAACCGCGTCCCATTGGCTGATGATCCGATCGACCGTGTCGCGCGGTGTGGTTGACATGGAGCCACCATAGCCGAAAAGGGTTGATGTTCATTATCTTTATATTAAGATAACGAATATGGAAACATCATCTCACTCAGGGTCATTGACGGCCGGCCTGACGATGGTCGCCCCGGTGGCCTGGGGCACGACGTATGTCACCGTCACCGAACTGCTCCCCGACGGCCGCCCGCTCCTTGTCGCCACCATGCGGGTTCTTCCCGCGGGGCTGGTGTTGCTGGTTGCCAGTGCCGTGATGAAGCCGTGGAGGCCGCACGGACCGGAGTGGTGGCGCACCGCCAAGCTGGCGATCTTCAACTTCGGCATCTTCTTCCCGCTGTTGAGCGTGGCTGTGTACCGGCTCCCTGGTGGGGTGGCCGCAGCGGTGGGAGGGCTGCAGCCGCTGTTCGTTGCCGCGCTGTCCCGGCCACTCGCAGGCCGCACGCCGCGCAGCCGCGACCTCGTGGTCGGGTCGCTCGCCGCGATCGGTGTCTGCCTGGTCGCGATCCATCCGGGTGCGGGCCTCGACCCCGTCGGGCTGCTCGCAGCGGTCGGCGCCAACCTCTCGTTCGCCGTTGGTGTCGTGCTGACCAAGCGATATCCCGCGCCGGCGAACCGCATCGCCGCGACGGGCTGGCAACTGCTGATCGGTGGGGCGTTCCTGTTGCCACTCATGATCGTTGTCGAAGGCACTCCGTCGTCGCTGTCGACACACAACCTCGCCGGCTTCGCCTATCTCAGCCTCATCGGGACGGCGCTCGCTTTCGTCGTGTGGTTCAACGGCATCCGTCGGCTTCCGGCAGCGGCTCCACCGCTACTCGGGTTGGCTGCGCCGGTCACCGGTGCGGTGCTGGGTTGGGTGATCCTCGACCAGTCGCTGACACCGCTCCAACTCGTCGGGTTCGCCATCGCCATCGGGTCGATCGTCTACGGAGCATCGATGGGGTCGTCCGGCGTCCGCACCCGCATCGTGATGCCCGTCCGGTCTACGCCGGCAGATCTGTGCCGTTCGATCGAGGGCGCGGGCGACCAATCAAGTGATGGCCATCGGTCTCGCCCTGTCAGCCGCCGGGGTACTCGCATTGCTGACCTAGGGTCAGCCTCGTGAGGGTCATTGGTGTCACCGAGTACGGAGGGCCCGACGCGTGGCGCGTCTTCGACGTGCCCGAGCCGCATGCCGGGCCGGGGGAGGTGCGCATCCGGGTGCGTGCGGCCGCCGTGAACCCGACCGACACATTGGTCCGCACCGGCAGCCGCGCCGAAGCGCAGAAGGAGTTCGCGCCGCCCTACGTGCTCGGAATGGACGCCGCCGGCCCGATCGTCCATATCGCCCAGGCTTCGACGCCGCGGGGTTGCGAGCCCCAATGCTCGGCGAACACCTCGTTGTGGGTCAGGCGCACGGCGTCGTCGAGGTCGTCGGTCCACGGGGCGAGCTGCAACCCGGCGGGGACTGCGACCTCGGGAATCGGTGGCGCTGAGGGGCCCTACGGCCGTGACATGTCGTGGAACCAACGGATCGCGGTGTAGCCCGCCACCGCACAGAGAGCCGCACGGTCGGGCAGCCGCTCCTCGAAGTTGACCGCAATCCGCCACGCCACGCCACGCCACGCCTGCGCCACTCGGGATGCACCCGCCCCAGAGGAAGGTCCGCCGCAGCGTCGCGCCGGGGAGTGGGGTCCCATCAACTCGAGCCACACGTCGATGTCGTCGAGCGAGATCGGTCGCCACGTCAGGCCCAGATCGGGAGACGGCACGGTCGGCGCGGACATGGGCCGCAGCGTGTTCGAGGCTCAGTGGAGGGCGGAGGCGATTTCAGCATGGGTGGCGACCGGTCGCAGGAGCACCGGTCGCAAGAAGACGGCGCTGCCCGGCGCGAGGTCGAGGCGGTCTGCTTCGCCGCGTGAGATCTGGATCCAGACATCGTCGCCGTCGGCAACCGCATCGACACGCACCTCGAAGCCGAGACGCACCAGGCGCACGACCGTTGCCGGAACGGAACCGGGCTGCTGGCTCGTGATGATCTCGATGTCGTGAGGGCGCACTGCCAGGCCGCCGAGCGTGGTGACCGGTCCGAGGAAGTCCATCACGAAGTCGTTCACCGGTTGGTCGTACAGCTGGTCGGGCGTCCCGATCTGCTCCACTGCTCCGTTGTTGATCACCACGATCTCGTCGGCGACTTCCATCGCTTCCTCTTGGTCATGGGTGACGAACACGGTGGTGACGTGAACCTCGTCGTGCAGGCGTCGCAGCCAGTCGCGCAACTCCTTGCGCACCTTCGCGTCGAGCGCGCCGAAGGGCTCGTCGAGCAGCAGCACCTGCGGCTCGACGGCCAGGGCGCGCGCCAGCGCCATTCGCTGCCGTTGGCCGCCCGAGAGTTGCGACGGATACCGGTCGGCGAACTGACTGAGGTGCACGAGTGCCAACAGCTCGTTGACCCGCTCGTCGACCTCGCGCTTGGGCCGTTTGCGGATCTCCAACCCGAAGGCGACATTGCCGCGCACGGTCATGTGCTTGAACGCTGCGTAGTGCTGGAAGACGAAGCCGACGTTGCGCTGTTGTGGTGGCAGCGACGTGGAGTCTTCGCCGGCGATCTCGATCGAGCCGGAGTCCGGCTGTTCGAGCCCCGCGATGATGCGCAGCAACGTCGACTTGCCGCCACCGCTGGGGCCGAGCAACGCCGTCAGCGAGCCGGTGGGGATGTCGACCGAGACGTTGTCCAGCGCGACGAAATCGCCGAACCGCTTGACGACGTTCTGGGCGCGGATGCCCATCAGCTGTGCTCCTTCGGTCGCAGGACATTGATGAGGATGAGAATCAAGATGGCCACGAACGCCAGCGTCACCGACACCGCATATGCCGTCGTCTGGTCGAAGTTCTGGAAGCGTTCCTCGACGACCAGCGTGGCGGTCTGCGTCTTGCCGATCAGGCGACCCGACACCACGGCGACGGCGCCGTACTCGCCGAGCGATCGGGCGAGCGTCAGCACGACACCGTAGGCGAGCGCCCAGCGGATGGCGGGCAGCGTGATCCTGCGGAACGTCTGACGGCGGTTGGCGCCGAGCGTCCACGCCGCCTGCTCCTGTTCGATCCCGATCTCCTCCAGCACCGGCGCGACCTCACGAACGACCAGTGGCAGCGACACGAACATCGTCGCCAGCACCATGCCCGGGTAGGCGAAGATGATCTGGATCCCGCGATCGTCGAGCCAGCCGCCGATCGGAGCGAACTTGCCGTAGACGAGGATCAGGGCGAGGCCGACCACGACCGGAGAGACCGCGATCGGCAGGTCGATCAGCACGCTGAGCAGACGTCGGCCGGGGAAGCGATGGCGCACGAGCAGGATCGCCATGCCGACGCCGAAGATCGTGTTCAAGATCACCGCCCAGAAGGCGACGATGGCCGTGACGCGGAAGGCGTGCAGCACCTTGGGATCGGTGAGTGAATCGATGACCGGGCTGATCCCGTGCTCGAACGTGCGCCAGAAGATCAGCCCGACAGGGACTCCGACGAGCACGGCGACGTACCCGAGCCCGATGATCCGCATGAGGTACTTCGAACCCGACCCGGATGACGGCGCGAGGGAGCGCACTGCTTGGCTATGCATGTCGCGATGCCCAACGCTGCAGCAGGTCGAGACCGAGCAACACGACGAGTGCGATGATCAGCAACACCGTGGCGACGGCGGCGGCGCCGACGGTGTTGTCGTTCTCGATCTGATTGAAGATGTGCACCGAGGCGACCTGGGTCTTGAAGGGAAGGTTGCCCGAGATCAGCACGGTCGAGCCGAACTCGCTGATGGCGCGGGCGAACGCCAACGCGGTGCCTGCCGAGATCGCCGGTAGCAGGTTGGGCAACACGATCCGCCGGAAGGTCGTGAACTTGGTGGCACCGAGCGAGAGCGCCGCCTGTTCCATCTCCACGTCGAGCTCGAGCAGCACCGGCTGCACCGTGCGCACGACGAAGGGCAGCGTGACGAACAACAACGCAACCACCACACCGGCGCGGGTGTAGGCGAGCTCGAGCCCGACGGGGCTCTTGACTCCATACAGCGTCAGCAGCACCAGGCCGGCAACGATGGTCGGCAACGCGAACGGCAAGTCGATGAGGGCGTCGACGACCCGCTTGCCGGGAAACTCGTCGCGGACCAGTATCCAGGCGATCAAGGTCCCGAGGACGGCGTTGAGGAGCGCGACGAGCAGCGCGCTGACAACGGTCAGGCGGATGGCGGCGGCGGCCTCCGGCGTGGTCGCTGCGTCCCAGAACGAACCGATGCCATCTCGCTGTCCGCGCCACACCACCGCGCCGAGCGGGATGAAAACCAGCAGGCTGAGCCACAGCGTCGCCAAGCCGACGCCGAACATCGTTGCGGTGTTGAGCGCGCCGAGGCCGCTGCGCCGACCGAAGACCGGTCGGCGCAGCGTGGCGGCAGTGCTAGCCAACCGAGACCCCGATACCGGTCTCGACGTCGGCCATGATGCTGACCTTCGGGTCGAAGAACTTCTTGGTCACGTCGCTCCAGCCGCCGAGGTCGGCGATGGTGAACAGGCCCGCAGGCGCCGGGAAGTCGTACGGGCTCTCGACGCCGTCGATCACCGGGCGATAGCCGTTGGCCGCGAAGATCTTCTGGGCCTCAGGGGTGCGCACGAAGTCGAGGAACGCCTTGGCCTGATCGGGATGCGTCGTCGACGTCGTGATGGCGACCGGGTTCTCGATCAGGATCGTCGAGTCGGGCACGACGTAGTCGATGTCCTGGCCGTTCTGCTGAGCGAAGATCGCCTCGTTCTCGTAGGCCAGCAAGACGTCGCCCTTGCCGGCGGTGAACGTGGCCAGCGACTTGCGGGCGCTGTCGTCTTGCACCGGCACGTTCTTGAACAACGCGGTGAGGTAGGCGATGCCATCGGCCTCGGTGCCACCGCCCTTGATGATCTGGCCGTAGGCCGCCATCACGTTCCAACGGGCGCCACCGGAGGTGAACGGGTTGGCAGTGATCACTTCGACGCCGGGCTTGGTGAGATCCGCCCATCCCCTGATGCCCTTGGGGTTGCCCTTGCGCACGACCAGCACGACGACGGAATCGGTCACGTTGCCGGCATGAGCGTCGGTGTTCCAGTCGTCGGCAACGATGCCTTCCGCGACCAGCCGAGTGACGTCGGGCTCGAGAGAGAAGGCCACGTAGTCGGCGGTCAGACCGGCGACAACCGCCCGGCTCTGGTCGCCCGACGCACCATACGACTGGGTGAAGGTGATGTTCTTGCCCTGGGTTGTGGCACTGAATGCCTTGATGATCTCTTCGTACGCAGCCTGCGGGGTGGAGTAGGCAACCAGCGACAACTCCGCTGAGCCGCTCGTCGACGTCGCACCGGCGTCGCCGCACGCGGTGATGCCCACGGCCGCGACCAGGCCGATGCCGAGCGCACGGAGCAGGGTTGTGCGGGAGTGGGTTCGGGAGCGGGTTGGGGATACTCGCATGGGGTCCTCGCGGGTTGGTTGAGGCTAACCCGACAATGTAGATCTGAGTAGTCGGGAATATTTCCCAGCAGTATGGTAGGAAAAGCGTGGATGCGTCAAGGCCATCCGTCACAATGAGGTCGTGAGAGTCAGCGCCAGCCTCGACTACGCCCTGAGGGCCATGGTCGAGCTCGCCGCGGCGAGCCCCGACGGGCGACATGTGAAGGCCGATGAGATCGCCGCTCGGCAGGCAATCCCGACCCGGTTCCTGGCACAGCTACTCGCCGAACTTCGCCGGGCGGAACTGGTGTGCAGCGGCCGGGGCTACGCCGGCGGCTACTGGTTGGCGGTGCCCGCCGCCGACATCACCGTTGCCGACATCGCCCGCGTGATCGATGGCCCGCTGGCCGATGTGCACGGAACGCCTCCGGAACTGTTCGGGCCGCCGGGCGTCGCCGCGCCGACCAGGGAACTGTGGATCGCGGTGCGGGCCGCGTTGCGCTCGGTGATGGAGCAGGTCACTATCGCCGATCTTGCCGCAGGGTTATTGCCAACGGCGGTTGCCGCGCTGCTCGACGACCCAGACGCATGGACGCGTCGAGGGTCTCAGTCAGAGCGAGGTTCAGAGCGACCCGCAGAGCCAGAATCAGAGGGTGACGGCGCTCATTGATCGTCGATAGTCGCCCGGGGTCTGGCCGACCGAACGCTTGAAGGTCGTCGCCAGGTGGCTCTGGCTGGCAAACCCGGTCTCGTAGGCGATGCGGGCGACCGGCAGGTCGGTGTGGCGGAGCATGCTCTTGACCCGTTCGACCCGGCGCTCGATCACGTATCGATAGGGCGGCGTCCCGAACGCCTTGGTGAACGCTGCGGCGAACGCGTGCGGTGCGATCCCCGCTTCGGCAGCGAGTCGCTCCAGCGCCAGATCCTCGCCGAGCGCCGATTCGATGAGGTCGCGAACACGCGTCAGTCTGGCCCGGCTGGCATCGACGACGGGATCGGGTCCCGGCGCCGACACGGCTCGTGTCGAGTGATACCGCAACAAGTGCATCGCGATCATCCGCACGAGATGATCGGCGTAGATGCCGTCGGTCTGGCCGACGACGTCGTGGCGGGCGGTACCGAGCAGCGCGAGCACGAGCTGTTCGAGCAGCCCGTCGCTGAAGCCGAGCTTGGGCAGCAGGTCGACACGCGAGCGGTCGAACCCGAAGTGCTCCTCGGCGACTCGGTCGACCATCGTCCGGCGCAGGTACACGAGTTGAATGTCGGGCGCGCCGGTGAGCTGCCACGAAGACTCCCGGTCGGCGGGCACGACACCGAAGTGCCGCGGGCGAAGCTCGACCGAGTCGGTGCGTGGCTCGCC
>JANPOJ010000696.1:0-3247 GCA_031427935.1 Ilumatobacteraceae bacterium
CAGCACGACGCCGAGTCGCGCTTTGGCGTTGACGAACGCCTTGACCGGAACGAGGACGACGGCATTCACTCCTGGCATCGTAGGCACCTACGCTGTCTCAATGCCGATCAACGTTGCCGTCATCGGCGCAGGTTCCTGGGGTACGACGGTGGCTGCACTCGCTGCCGTCAACACGCCGACGATCCTGTGGTCCCGGCGACCGGAGCTGGCGGCACAGATCAACGATGCTCACGTCAATGGCGACTATCTGGCCAGCTACATGTTGCCCGAGCAGTTGCGGGCGACCAGCTCGTTGGAAGAAGCGGTCAGCCACGCCGACGTGCTGGTGATGGCGGTGCCATCGCACGGGTATCGCGACGTTGCCGCGGAGGCCGCCCCGTTCCTGCGCCCGTGGGTACCCGTGGTGACGCTGACCAAGGGGATCGAGCGCAGCTCGCGCAAGCGGATGAGCGAGGTCACCAGCGACGAGATGCCGGGTCACCCGGTCGCCGTGTTGACCGGGCCGAACCTGGCCAAGGAGATCCTCGGCGGTCAGCCGGCGGCCAGCGTGGTAGCGATCGACGACGAGGTGATCGCGGCCGAGTTGCAGCGCATCTTCAGCAGACCGAGCCTGCGCATCTACACCAACCCCGACGTCGTCGGCTGCGAGGTCAGTGGTGTCGTCAAGAACGTGATTGCCATCGCCAGTGGGATGGCCGAGGGGATGGGCTTCGGCGACAACACGCGGGCCACGATCATCACGCGCGGCCTCGCCGAGATGACCCGGCTGGGCATGGCGATGGGTGGCCACGCCACGACCTTCTCGGGGTTGGCGGGCATCGGCGACCTGGTGGCGACGTGCTCGTCGAAGCAGAGCCGCAACAACACCGTCGGCCTGCAGTTGGGTCAGGGTCAGAAGATCGAAGACGTGCTGGCCTCGATGAGCATGGTGGCCGAGGGCGTGAAGAGCTCGCCGAGCGTGCTCGACCTGGCTCGCCGCTTCGGCGTCGAGATGCCGATCACCGAGCAGGTCGTGGCCGTGTGTCATCACGGTCGTACCGCGGCCGAGGCGCTGGGCGCATTGATGCAACGCAGCCGCAAGAGCGAGCTGGAATGAGCCGGCTCGACCGGGTGGGCGTCGGTTCGTGACGACGACCGGAGTTGTCGGCGCACGGTGGCGCGCCTCGGTCACCGAATGGGGCGCAGTGGAGCCGTGGGATGGATCGACCGCCATCGACTGGTTCGTCGCGGCCGACGACCGGTGGCACACGCCGCAACACGAGATCTCGACACGACAGACCCGTGTCAGTGGCACACCGGTCGTCGAGACCAAGGTGCGGATTCCTGGCGGCGACGTCGTGCAGCGCGTGTATTCCGTCGCCGATGGTGGCGGGATGACGATCATCGAGGTAACCAACGATTCGTCGCTGCCGATCGCCGTTGCGTTCACGGGTGGGAGGCTGCTGACCCGCCGCCCTCCAACGCTGGTGCCGCCGCAGGGGATCGATCTGCCCGCCGACGCCGTGATGCACCCGATCGGCCATCGCTCCTCGGTGACTGTTGCCCGCGCCCATGGGGCGGCCGCCACCTTGCCCGAGTCGCTGCCCTCTGCCGACCAGGTGACCCACGGTTGGCTCACCCAGACGCAACGCGCCAGCCGCTTGCAGCTGCCCGATGCTGCACTGGTCGAGGCAGTCACCGCAGCGCGGTGCGAACTGCTGCTCAACGGGCCAGTGGACCCGGAGTCAGTCGACCCGGCGCAGATCGATACGGCGGCGTTCATCCTCGGCGCCGCCGAACTGGTCCGCCTCGGTGACGCCGCATCGATCTGGGTGCCAGACATCGCTGCTCAGCTGGAGCTCTTGGCGCGCCGCGGCGCCCAGATCGCAAACGCAGGGATCGCTCCCGGCGCGATCGAGGCCGCAGCACGGGTCCTGCACGCCGCAGGCGAGCACCGGGCAGTGGCCGACTTGCGCAGGATGAACCTCCCACCGCCGTCCGAACGCGTCGATCAGATGCCGGTGGAACCCGCGCTCGTTCCCTCGTGGGTCGAGCGCCAACTGGTGGTCTCCGACGAGTTCGTCGCCCAGCTGATGCCTGACTCGTTTCCCGGGGCCTGGCTGGGCATCGACTTCGAGGCCCACGGGCTGCCGATCGGGTTGGCGTCGACGCTGTCGTTCGCCATCCGCTGGCATGGTGACCGACCGGCCCTGTTGTGGGAGGTCGACGGCCCGCCGATGCCACTGGCCTACGGTGCCTGGAACACGGGCCAACTCTCCGGTGAAGCCCTGTGGCCGCCCGTCACGCTGCCTGCGCCACCGCCGAACACGTCGTTCAGCTGAACTCCGCGGCGTGGGCTACGGCTCGAGGATGGCAGGGTCGCCGGTGCGGATGCCACCCTGCTCCAGCACGGTCGCGTACACCCGGCTGACCGGGCCACGCTGGTGGTGCATCACGGTGAAGTCGCCGTCGATGAACCACGGCGTATTCGTGTTGCACGGCAGCGCGTAGCAGCTGACCTCGCACAGCACGTCACCGATGCGCAGCCGCACACCGGCGCGCACCTCGGCCCATGGCAGGCCGGTGATCGTGATGTTCTCACCGGCCCGGCCCGGGGCCAGCGAGTGCCCGGCTGCCCGGAAGTCGTCGATGACCTCGGCGCTCCAGATGCACAGTGCCTGCCATGGGCGACCGTGGTGCACTCGGGTGGCCTGGCGATCGCCGACCATGCCCTTCCATGTCACGTCGGCCCCGTCGATGGGCAGCTTTGGCAGCCCGCCGAGCGACACGCTGAGCTGCGTGACGCTGCCCTCGGTGCGGCTGGGAAGTTGGCCGGCGGCCCGCAACGCCGGGCCCGCCGACGTCCACGACGACCAGGTTGCGTTGAGGTCGGCCTCCACATCGCCAGAGGGTGGCGGTGGCCGGAAGTGCTCGATCGTGCCTGCATCGCGGCCTTCGGCGTAGAGGTCGAAGATCTCGTCGGCGAAGCGCACGGTGCGCTTGGCATCGGTCTCGGTGAACCGATGTGGCCCGATGGCGTACATCTGTTCAGGCTAGATCAGGCACCGTAGGCTGGCGGGGTGACCGCCGTCGAAGCTGACCCTTTCGCCGATCTGCGCCTGACGGAATGGACGTCGTGCGGCGGGTGCGCCGCCAAGTGGGGTGCAGCGTTGTTGACCGACATGGTGCGCGACATGCCCGCCGGCGTCGACCCGTCGCTGCTCGTGGGTCTGGCGCCGTTCGACGATGCGGCGATCTACGAGATGGC
>JANPOJ010000697.1:0-1671 GCA_031427935.1 Ilumatobacteraceae bacterium
CTTCCCTCCCCCAACTGCTCAAGCTCGCGCTGCTCTCCGACTCTCCACTCCGAGCTTTCGAAGAAGAGCCGATAGGTGTACCTCACGCTGGCGATGACGTCGTTGACCACCGTCGGCACGCCGTCCGGACCATTGGGCCCAAGCACGATTCCCGGATCGTAGGAGCAGTAGTTCGCAGTCGCTTCCGTCGGTGAGACGACGGTGACCGACTCAGCGACTAGGTACATTCCTCGCCTGTCCGTCGAAAAATACATCCCCTGGGCTACCAAGCCTTTGGCGAATTCGGTGAGTGTCGTCCGAGATAGACCCTGGCTGGCGGTGAACGTCGCGGGTGCGCAAACAGCAGGTGCGATTCCACATTGTTCGTAGGCCTCGAAGTAGTCCTGGACAGCCTGTTTGATCAGGTCTTCCGTGGCCACGGTGGTCGTGGTCGCCGGGAGCGTGGTCGTCGCAGCGGTCGTGGTCACTGCAACCGTCGATGGGGGAGTCGTGGTCGAGGACGTCGTCGCCGCGACGCTGGTCGTCACGTCCAACGCGGCCGTTGTCGGTGCCGAACTCTCGCCGCCACTGCACGACGCCATCACGAGCGCGCCAATAGCAAAGGAAGCCACACGCTTCATCGTTTGCACCCATTGCCTCCGATCCGCAACGTCGACCCTAGCGGCGGGTCGTCGCGATCCGTGATTCGCTGCCGATTCATCACCTACAACGATCCACATCGGCCGACCGAAAGCGGAAAGCGGAAACCGGTCACGACACCCTGCGTCTGACGACTCCGGCCCCTATGCGGGGCACCACCTCACAACCGCCGCCGGCGAACCGGCCGACCGCGCGGTCAGCCGTACCAGTAGCAGCCGTATTGCTCGGGGTTGCCCCACTGCACGGAGTCACGAGTCACCAACGAATCGCGGTCCGTGAACTGCATCTCGCCGACCCCGACCGTCACCAACTCGGTGTCGATCACCAGCGAACGTTGCAGCGGGTTCCAGCAGCCAGGGTTCGACTGAGACTGCAACTGGGGCTCGCTCGAGATCGAGCCACGGCCGACCAGCGTCGTCCCCTGCAACTGGGCAACGACCACGCCACCGTTCGGGTTGGTCACGGTGCCGGCCAGGCAGTCGACCGCCGGGCCGCAGTTGTTCCAACCGGGCGACACGGGCAGCACGATCGTGCCGTCTTCCGGCCAGTACAAGAAGGCGTGATGATCCCATTCGGCGTCGCTGGTTCCACCGATCGGCAGCGTCGACAGGCGTTGCGGGTTGGCGGGGTCGCTGACGTCGAACAGCGACAACTGCGTGCCCTGCACGCGCCCGTCAGCACCGGCATCCTGACCGACTCCCAACAGCAGGCCGTCGCCGACCGGGTGGAGATAGGCGGAGTACCCGGGGATCTTCAGCTCGCCCCTGACCACTGGCGACGTCGGGTCGCTGAGGTCGATGACGTACAGCGGATCGGTCTGGCGGAACGTGACCACGTAGCCCTGCGTGCCGAAGAATCGCACGGCGTAGATCTGCTCGGTCTTGCCCAAGCCGTCGACCTCGCCGATCTGCACCAGCTCGTTGCCCTCGGGCCGCAGCACGCGCACGGCCGACGATGGCAGCGCTTGGCCGGTCCAGTCGTTGGTCGTGGTGGCGACGCGCAGGTCACCTTGGTACTCGCTCATCGAGAATT
>JANPOJ010000698.1:0-1561 GCA_031427935.1 Ilumatobacteraceae bacterium
GCTCTCACCCTCCACGATCAGCATGCGCTCGGCAATCGCGCTGATGATCCAACCGTCATCGCGCGCCTCGCCGGGTGGGTCGAGCGCCTTGCGGACGCGCTGCACGCGACGCTCGGAGTTGGTCACGGTGCCCTCACCCTCGCACCAGGACGCGCTCGACGGCAGCACGACGTCGGCCAGCTCAGCGGTCTTCGTCAGCAGGATGTCTTGAACGACGAAGAAGTCGAGGCCCGCAAGCAGCTCACGCGCGTGCTTGACGTCCGCCTCGGACTGCGCCGGGTTCTCACCGATCACATACAACGTGCGCAGATCGCCGCGTTCCATGCCCTCGAACATCTCCGTCAGATTCCAGCCGGAGCGCGGGACGATCGTGCAGCCCCAGGCCGCCTCGAAGCGGGCGCGCGCCTCGGCGTCGCGCTCGATGTCCTGGAACCCTGGCAGCTTGTCCGGGATCGCACCCATGTCGCCGCCGCCCTGCACGTTGTTCTGGCCGCGCAACGGGTTGAGTCCCGAGCCCCAGCGGCCGACGTGTCCGCAGAGCAAAGCGAGGTTGATCAACGAGAGCACATTGTCGACGCCGACGTGGTGCTCGGTAATGCCGAGCGTCCAGCAGATCATTGCTCGGTCGGCGCGGGCGAAGGCGTGCGCAGCCTCGTGGATCATGGCGGCCGGAACGCCGGTGATGCGCTCGCCCTCCGCCAACGTGAACGGCTCGACGTGCGCCGCGTAGGCCGCGAATCCGATCGTCGCGCGGTCGACAAATCGACGGTTGACGAGCCCGGCGTGAATGATTTCGCGCGCCATCGTGTGCGAGAGCGCGATGTCGGTGCCCACGTCGAGTCCGAGCCAGCCGTCGGCCCACATCGCCGACGAGGTGCGGCGCGGGTCGACCGTGTACAGCCGGGCACCGTTGTGAACACCCTTCAACAAGTGATGGAAGAAGATCGGATGGGTCGCGCGGGCATTCGATCCCCACAGAAGGACGACGTCCGTCTCTTCGATCTCACGGTAGGACGATGTCCCGCCCCCCGCACCAAACGCTGTCGCCAGACCGACGACACTGGGTGCGTGTCAAGTTCGGTTACATGAATCGATGTTGTTCGAGCCCATCACCTGTCGCGCGAACTTCTGCGCCAAGAAATTCATCTCATTGGATGCCTTGGAGCACGAGAACATACCGAACGACTTGGTGGCGTCAGTTCCGCGGGCCCTGGAGAAGCCCTCGGCCACGGCGTCGAGCGCCGCGTCCCACGAGGCGGACATGAGGATTCCGCCGGAGCGGACCAGTGGCGTGGTGAGACGTCCTGCGGCCATCGTCGATCTCCTCAGCGGGTAGTCCTGCCTGCAGCATGCACCCGCTGTTGATTGTTGGCAAATAGATGTGGCGCACTCTTCGATAGATGAGGTCTATCGACGAAGGCCTCGGCGCGACCCAGAGACGAGCCGATCGAGCTCGCACTCGAGATCGAGACGCGCGCCCACCTCGACAAGCGCCGCGCCGAGCGGCGCAAGCGGCTCCGCCGCCGGCACGACAATGCCGATCGCGTGCGTCACCTCTGGC
>JANPOJ010000699.1:0-6005 GCA_031427935.1 Ilumatobacteraceae bacterium
CCTGGAGCTCCTCAGCGAAGATGCCCGGCTGTCGATGCCGCCCGAACCGATCCAGTGCAACGGACCCCAGGCGATCGCGGACTACCTGCGCTGACGAGGGTTCTGGGGGCCGGATCTCAAGCTCCTCGCGACCCGTGCCAACAACCAGCCGGCTTTCGGTTACTACCTGCCCGATCCCAGCGCCTCGGTGTCACGAGGGAACGGCGTGATCGTCCTCACCATCGCCCACGACCGCATCTCGACGCTAACCCGCTTCGGTGGCCCAGACATCATCGCTCGATTCGGCCTGCCTCTCACTCTCGCCAACGATCCGACCTGAGCTCATCGACACCAACCTCTTCTCGGCGGAAGACGACATACGGACGCCGAGTCGCGATCGGCGTCAGTCGACCGTCGCGATCTTCTCGTACCAGGCGATCCTGACGTCGACACCCGGTGAGTAGCGGGCGTGGGGTGCACCGTCGGGCGTCGGCAGCCCGGCAGCCTCGATCAGGGTCTGGTCGATCTCGACGCCGTCGACACGGTGCAACGGCCACCGCGGATGATCCACCCTGCCGTACGACAACCGCCGACGGCGCTCGGCCACCATCGCCCAACGGGCATACAAGAAGTGGTCGAGCGCACCGGTCTCGTTGTCGGCGAGCTGAGCCGCCACCCGGAAGCCGATGTCGGCGCCGGCCTGCTCCCCCGCCGGCCAGCGCCGCTGCGTCCGGTAGTGATGTCGATCGCCGACGATCGAGTGCTCGGCGTGCGCCCAGCAGTACGGCAGCCCGAAGACGGATCGCGCCACGACAACAGCCGCTGATCGCGGAATGTCGAGCGAGAAGAACCACACCGCTCGCCGACCGAGCGCATCGATGACGTACGTCCGCACGTTGATCTCGATGAACGTCCCAAGCCGGCGCATCGGCGGCATGCGACCGAACTGCACGTCGCGCATCTCGAACGGAATCAGGCCGACCCATGCCGCGCCGTCGAACGTGTCGACGCGCACCCCGGCAGGGAGCAGTCGCTGCACGGCGGCCGGCTCGTACGGCCAGTGGAAGTAGGCGAGCTCGCTCCAGCGCTGACGCAGGACCGCACGCCGATCCCACGGTGGGGGGTTCGGGGAGACCTGCTCGACGCTGCGATCGGTGATCGGTTCCATATCCGGCTCGATCAGGCGAACGCCGCGGCGCGGAGCAGGTGACGATCGGAAGCGGCCACCGGCGACGGCGGTTCGACGACGAGGAGGGCGGCGATCATGGCGGCCAGATCGGCGGAGGTGGCGTCGTTCGGTGGCGCGACCACCGCCGCACCGGTGCGCTCGAGGTCGGCGGCGTTGGCGAACTGATCCGTCGACATCGGCAGGACGAGCTGGTGAACACCCGCGGCGAGTGACTCCTGGACGCTGTTGTTGCCACCGTGGTGGATAGCCACGTCCGCGCCGCGCAGCATCGCCACCTGCGGCAGCGTCGGCGCGACGATCCAGTCGTCGGGGATCAGTCCGAGTTCGTGGGTCGCGGTCGCGCCGACGGCGATTGCAGCACGGGCGCCGACGTGGCGTAGCGCGCCGGCGATGCGGGCCAGGACATCCGCCCGGTGCGATAAGAAGGTGCCGAGCGCGACATACACGTATGGCCGCGCGTCGGTTCGGTCGAGCCATGACAGCAGCGCGTCCGGCAGCTTCTCCGCACGCGCGAGCGGCCCGACGAAGCGATGATCGCTCGGCAACAGCTCGTTGCGTGCCGGCATCTGCAGGCCGGCGACGCTGTTGTACAGCACCCGTCGACCGTGGACGCGAAAGGCGTCGTGGACCGGCCGCTTCCGTGGCGCCATCACCGCGAGCGCATCATTCCAACGATCGGTGAATGCGCTCGTGACACGGTCGACGAGCCGCTCCAGCTCGTCGAGGTCGAGCGGGTCGGGAGCGAGGCACGACGGCCAGTGGGCGGGGATCCCGTAGCGCTCGGCGCCGACGGGGAGCTGGCTCGGATGCCCGGGGACGAGCGTGATGTACGGGCGGCCGGTGGCGTGCATCGCCAGGGTCGACCCGAACGAGACGTGGTCGACAAGCACGTCGTCAGGGTCGAGCTCGGCGCACAGCTCGCCGATCTCGCCGGCGACTCGCTCCGGGTTCCACAGCAGGTCGCGCTTGCGGTCGAGCGCCTGTCGCCGGATCGTGGCCACCGGACCAGCGCGGGTCGCGTCGATGAAGCTCTGGATCCCGGGACCGTCGGCGTCGACACCGTTGTTCGAGCCGGCACCCAGCCGCAACGGCCTCCACTCGAAACCGTCGGCTTCGACCCGGACGCGCAGGCTCGGTCCGGTCGCGACGACCACCCGCCCACCGTCTGCCCTCGCCTCGCCGGCGAGCACCGCCAGGGGGCCGTAGTGCGACGCGTACTCAGGGCTGATGACGAGCAGACTCATCGCACGACCGCCAGGGGGCGGTAGAGCGCGGCCAGGCGCTCGGCCATCGTCTCCACCGAGTAACGCTGCTCGATCAGCCGGCGAGCACGACCCGCCCGACCGGGCCGGTCAACCAGCCCGAACGCCCGGGTGATCGCATCGCCGAGGTCCGCATTGGGATCGACCAGGACGCCGATGTCACCGTCGTCGATGTAGGTCGGCGGACCGCCCGTGCTCGGGGCGACCACGACGAGCCCGGCGGCCAGCGCTTCGATCACGGCCAGGCCGAACTCCTCTTTCCATGCACCGTCGACGTAGACGCCGCCGGCAGCCCAGCACCCCGCGAGACCGCGGGCGGCCGACACCAGCAGCCGGGCGACGTCGGCGCGCGGTCGACCTCCGAGCAGCTGCAGCCCCGTGCGCCGGGCATCACCAGCGGGCACGAGGCGCTCGATAGACTCGAGCACGGATCGTTCGGTCGTCGACGGGTCGTCGAGATCGCCGCCGACGATCACCAGATTGAAGCGCGCGTGGAGCAGCGGATCGGTGGCCCACGCGGCGACGACGCGGTCCATCCCCTTCACTGGGTTGAGGCGCCCGACGCTGACGAGCAGGGGCAGATCGCACCGATCCTTCGCGATGCCGGCGGCGAGGTCGGCGAGGACGTCCCCGCGCAGCGCGCCGATCCTCGGTGTGACCCCGTCGGCCGCCTCTGCACGGCGGATCAGACCGATGTCGATGCCCTCGGCGACGACGGCGCAACGCTGATCGGACCGATCGGGAGCGGCGCCGGCCCCGGTGAAGAAGTCGATGGTCTGCGAGCGCGGGAACAGCGCGATCCGATCGGACTCGCGTGCCAGACGCTCGACCAGGCGGGCACGGAACCAGATGTGACCCTCGATTGCGAGCCGCAGGACAGCACCCCGATCGGCTTCGCGACGCGCCCGCAGCGAGGCGAGCACGTTGTGCGGGTCGGGCGCGAGGCTGAAGCAGGTGGGGATGCCCTCCGCCGCGGCGGTCTGCGCACCGGCGAGCGTGCCGGCATCGGCCATACGCAGGTGGAGCAGGTCGATGCCGCCGGCGCGGCGCAAGGTGCGGCGGAGACCTCGCTCGATCGCCGCCAGGTGCTCCCAGAGGTCCTCGGTGGTCTCTGCCGGTCGGCCATCGTCGCCAATCGCAATCGTCGCGAACGACAGTGGCGCCCGGTTGGAGTGACTGGAACCGAGGATCGCGTCGGTAACCGTGCCGCGCCCGATGGTCAGTACGTGATCGATCTCCGGCCGGCAGGCGAGTGCCTCGCCGAGTGAGACCAGCAGACTTGCGACGCCCCCGGTGTCACCACGCCCACCGAGGCTCAGCTGGCCGTCGAGACCGGCGGCCATGGTCAGCTGGGCGATGCGCAAACCGCTGCCGGAAGTGCGACCGCCGACTGCGGCAGCGCGAGCTCGGTCACACACAGCCAGTGTGGCATGGGCTCCGACTTCGTCGTCGCGCGCTGCGAGGCGTCGTAGCGCTGCCTCGTCAGCGCCGTACCGGTCGGCCAGCGCGCCGATCGCAGCGATGCGCGCCGAGCCGAACTCGTCGACATCAGCGGCGAGGTGGACCAGGAGCTCGGTCGTGCGCGGATCGTCGATGACGCCGAGCAGATCGACCAGACGCGCACGCTGGCGGCCGCCGCCCGTCACCGACAGGCGGTCGATGGCGGAACCGGCGATCGCAGGATCGGACGCCGCCCAGCGGCGCAACGTCCGGTGCGAGTGCATCGTGTCGATGCCGCCGACGACGAGCATGTCGAGCAAGCGCGGCACCGCGGCGGCGACGACCGGCCGGCGCCGCAACCGCCAGGCGGCATGACGACGGATCAACGTGTGCGGTGCCGAGAGCAGCGCGGTCAACGACTCGACGGCGGCCCCGTGGTCGATGGCTCCTAGCACCTCGATCGCCAGGACACCAGCGAAGGGGCCGTCGTCGACGAGGTCGTTCAGCTCGTCGACCAACTCGACCGACCGGGGGGAACGCCCGGCCTCAGCGGCGAGTTGCGCCGAGCGCAGCAGAGTGGCGACGAAGTCGTCCGATCCGGCGAGGTCGCGGAGCTCGTCGACCAACGCCAATCGGTCGCGCCCAAGTACGTCTGTCGTCATCCGAGTCGAGCGCGGTCGGCGACGGGCGGAGTCTCGGACACCCAGTCGGCAGTGACCGCCGTCGGCGAGTCGGCGGTCTCGCCGCCCAACAAGTAGGCACCGACCATGATCACGCCCCACACGGTGAGGAACGCCATTGCGATCCCGACGTAGAGCACCAAGGTCGTCATACCGTCACCTCTTCGCGGGCACGGCGAGCCGGCTCGACGACCGAACCGACGAGCAGCGTGCCCAGCGAGTGGATCGACGGCACCCAGAGGCCGACGAAGATCCCGGCAGTGGTCTCGTCCTTGACGAAGTACAACCAGACGGAGAAGAGAAACGACAGAAATCCGGCGATGACAAACGGCAGTTTCAACCGGAGTGAGGTGGGAAGTGACTTCATGTGAGGCCTTTCGACGGGGGGACCGTCTGTTTAACATCGTTTAGTTGTATTTATTCCACCACTGTGTACGGCATCATCAAGATGCTGGTGATTTGAGCATTGATCAGCTTCAATTTCAGTCAGATCAGCTATCGTTCGTCCCTGTGAGCGTGGCCAACGAGGGGCAGCTGGAGTTGCAGGAGGCTGCCGACGCGCTCGGTGTGCACTACCAGACCGCCTACCGATGGGTGAGGAGCGGGCGCTTGCCGGCACAGGTCGTCGGCGGTCGGTACCGAGTCGCACGTGCCGACCTCATCCAGGTCGGCGCCGAACGGCGGGCACCGTCGGCTCCCAAGCCGCCAAGCGACAAGCGTCTGCACAGTCAGGCCGAGCGGATGTACGAAGCGCTCGTCAGCGGCGACGAGGCGCGAGCGCAGTGGATCTCACACCGCCTCATCGGCGACGGCACGAACGTCGTGGTGTTCGTCCAGCGCGTGCTCGTGCCGGCGCTGCGTCAGATCGGCGACGCCTGGCACCGCGGCGAGCTGCCGATCTGGTCGGAGCACCGCGCCTCGGTGATCGCCGAACACGTCCTGGCCGAACTCTCCCCGAACCCGCGTGGACGGCGGCGCGGGGTTGTCGCAGTCGCCGCGGTCAGCGGCGACCACCACTCCCTGCCGACGATGATGGCCACCGTCGCGCTCCGCGACGCCAACTGGCAGGTCCACCACCTCGGCGCCGACACGCCGTCGGCCGAGCTGGTGCGCTTCTGCACGGAGCAGCCCGTCGACCTCGCCGTGCTCACGGTGACCAATCCCGACTCGATCGAGGTCGCCGAACACACGGCCGACACCCTGCGGGCAGCCGGCATCCCGACCATCGTCGGCGGTCCCGGACGCACGCTCGACGACTTGCTGGACCGGGCGCGCAGCGCGTTACCGCCCGGCCGCGCCCGCCGAGGTGCGATGCGGCCGATCGCCGAGCAGCTACCGCCTCCGTCTCGCTGACCCCCCGGGGTTTCGCGTGGAGCGCAGAACCGGCAAAAATACCGTTTGACGCGCCACAGCAGGCGCTTACTTGGCGACGCGGCGCGTGCTGCGGCGTCGCGG
>JANPOJ010000700.1:0-6355 GCA_031427935.1 Ilumatobacteraceae bacterium
GCGGCGCCAGCAGTTCTCGGAATGGACGCTCGCCTGGCCGTCGGGCACGCGCACCGAGTACCACCCGATGGCCGCCCACTGGGTCATCGCCGAACTGATCGAGACGATGTCGGGGCGTCACTACGTCGATGTGGTCAACGAGCGGGTTGCCGCAGCGGCCGGTGCGCCCGCGGTGCTGGGCCCGTCCGAGCTCGGCCCCGTGGTGACGATCCGAACCGCAGGATCCGTGCCCAGCCATGCCCACCTGCTCGCCGAGTTCGGTCGGGAGGACCTGGTGCCCGACACGACCGTGTCACCGGAGCTGTTGTTGAGCCTCAACGATCCGCGGGCACAGGCCGCGGCGATTCCCGGTGGCGGCGGCATCGCCCGGGCCGTCGACATCGCCACGATCTATCAGTCGTTCCTGCACAACCCCAACGACGCGCACCCGGCCGGATGGCTCGCCGACGCGAGGGGCACGATCCGCAACGGCAGCATCATGGCCAGCGACGGCACGCCGGCCAACCGCACCATCGCCGGTGTCGTGTCGGGGGCCGACGGGATGAACGACTACCGCTGGATGCCTCACACTCCGAGGGCGTTCGGCCATGCCGGCGCCGGCGGGCAGCTGTGCTGGGTCGATGCCGACAGCGGGCTGTCGTTCTGCTTCCTGCACGACACGCTACAACTCGACCCCAGCCACGACCTGCGCCGTTGCCGCGACCTGAATGAACTCGCCATGGCCTGCGTGCGTCCGTAGCATCGTCGCAGTGACTTCGGATGAGCAGCGGGCCGCCGCGCAACAACGCGGCATCGTCGCCGGTGTCGCCGCCTACCTGGTGTGGGGTGCGCTGACGCTGTACTGGCGTCACCTGGAGGCATTCGACGCCGTCGAACTGATCGGATGGCGGGTGATCTGCTCGGCGGTGATCATGGCCATCGTGCTGTCGGTCAGCCATCGATGGCAGCACCTTCGCCCGCTGCTGACCGACCGCGGGCTGCTTCGCACGGTGATCCTCAGCGCGGTCATCCTCACCGTCAACTGGACGACGTACGTGTGGGCCGTCGTGCACGATCACGTGATCGAGACGGCCCTCGGCTACTTCCTCGCCCCGCTCGGCACGATGGCGGTCGGGGTACTGGTGCTGCACGAGAAGCTCAGCCGAGCACAGGAGTTCGTGTTCGTGCTGGCCCTCATCGCCGTCGGCATCCTCACGTTCAGCTACGGCCGCGTGCCGTGGCTGGCGTTGATCATCGCCACGTCGTGGGTGATCTACGGCTACCTGAAGAAGCACGTGCCGCTGACACCGGTCGAGAGCATGGCCGCCGAGAGCTTCATCGTGCTCGTCCCGGCCATCGCCGCGGTCACCATCCTCGCCGGCGGCGCCACCAGCATCCCGCACTCGGCGACCACCGCCCAGTTCGCGCTCGTGCTCTGCAGCGGACTGGCGACGATCGTGCCGTTGACGTTGTTCGCCTACGCCGCGCAACGCATGCCGCTGACCGTCATCGGGCCGCTCAACTACATCGTGCCGACGATCAACTTCTGCCTCGGTTGGCTCGTGTTCCACGAGGCCTTGCCGCCGTCGCGCGTGGTGGGGTTCGCCCTCGTGTGGCTCGGTTTGGTCATCGCCACGGCCGATGCGGCGCGGCGGTCACGCAGCAAAGCAGTCGTGGCCGAACCCGTTCCGGTCACGTGATCAGGCACACTGGTGCCTCATCAAAGGGGACCATCATGAAACCGATCATTGCCGGAGTACTTGCGTCGATCACGACCCTCGGGCTGCTGGCCGGCTGTGGAAGCGACTCGAAATCCAGCGCGACGAGCAACTCGACCGCAGCCACGGGCTTTGTCATTCCCGAGGAGCTCACCATTCCGGCGGGCGCGTCGATCCCCAGCGGGGCAAGCCTTCCGACGGCGGCGATCGACGCCATGATCGCCCAGTTCGAAGCTGCCGGCATGAAGGTCGACAAGGCGTGCTTCACGGCGTTGTTGAAAGACGACTCGCTGCGCAAGCTCGTCGAGGCCGGTGGCACGCCGAATCAGGACGTGATCAAGAAGTTCTTCAGCTGCTTGGCGACCTGATCGAGCGGGCCTCATGTCGGCCCGCTCGATCAGCGCACGGGATCAGTGCTCGTACTGTGTGATCGGATCACCGATCTCGGTGAACGTGCCCGAGGTGGCGCTCCACTGCAACACCTGCAACGTCTCGAAGGCGAACGGGTCGTCGGCGCCGTTCATCTTGTACTGCGCGCCGGGGCGAACCAGAGACGGGGTGTAGGTGAGGTTGCGCGCCGCCTCGATGATCGACTTGCGGCTGAGCGTGCCCGTCTTCAACGCAGCGTTCAGGATGGCCACCGTCGACTCGCCGACACTCCAGCCGGCCTCGGTCACGCCGGGATCGCCGGCCAGGCCGGCAGCGGCGTACTCGTCGAGGAAGGTCTTGATGCCGGGGTTGGTGGCGTTCTTCGGGTCATTGGAATCGACCAGGTTGTTCGAGGTGTAGACCCCGTCGGCGGCCGGGCCGGCCAGGCCGAAGAACAACTTCGAGGCGCACGTGTTGGTGACGAACACCGGCGGGTTCCAGCCGGCGGTCTGCGCCTTCGCATTGGCCAGTTCGGCCAGGAACGTGGGGCACTGCAGGCCGAGCGGGATGGCCACGATCGCATCGGGAAGCTTGCCGGCGATGCTGCCCACCTGGGTGATCGGCGGGTTGTTGTCGTTGGGCTCGACGGTCTGCTCGTCGACGATCTCGAAGCCGAACTCGGTGGCCTTCTTCTTGAACTCGTCGATGTACGCCTTGCCGAACTCGTTGTTGATGTAATACAGCGCAACCTTGGCGCCCGGCTTCAACTCGTTGAGCTTGGTCGCGTAGATCGACGCTTCGGTGTCGTAGGGCACCAGCGCGCCAGTGGTCCACGGGTAGTCGGCGATCTGGCCCCACGACGGCGAGCCGGTGAGGTTCAACAACTGCGGGATGCACTCTTCGTTCAACGTGTCGCGCACGGCGAGGTTGTTGGGCGTGCCGATGATGCCGGCGAAGAAGTCGACGCCGTCGTCGATCAGCCCGTTGACGACGCCGGGAGTTTGTGTGGCGTCGTACTGGTCGTCACGGACGTCGACGGAGATCTTGTAGCCGGGCAGCAGGCCCTTGGCGTCGGCGTAGTTGAGATAGAGCTGGAAGCCGTCCTTCACGGGTCCGAAAGCAGCGGCAGGCCCACCCGACAGGGGCATGGCGGCGCCGATCTTGACCTCACCCTCGATGGGTTGCTCGGCGCGAGCCGGGTCGGCGCACTTCGACGTGTCGACGGTCCAGCCTGCGGGTGCTGCCGGCTCGGTCGCCGCGGTCGTCGCGTCGCTGCCGGCCGTGGTCTCGGTTGCCGCGGCCGTGGTCTCGGCAGCGGGTGCGGTCGTGCCACCTGCGGTCGGCGCTGACGCGGTGTCGGACGAGTTGCCGCCGCCTCCACCACATGCCGCCAGTACCAGCGCAGCGGTTGCGGTGCACACATAGAAATTGCGTTGACGTTTGGTCACGTCATTCCCCCTCGTGGATTGCTTGGTGGACCGCTTCAGGAGTTGACTCGGGTGTCGCCTCGTGAGCCGGCGTTGTCGTGTCGAACCGGACCGGCTCGGGAACGATGACGGCGATTTTACGGCCGATCTTGCGAAACAGGCCAACGAGCCCCTGCGGTGCGACGAAGACGAAGGCGATCACCAGCACGCCGAGCAGGAAACTGGCGATCGGTCCGTCGCCGAACTTGCCGGGCAGCCAGGCCCAATGCGGCGCGTGCTCCTTGAGATAGTCATCGGCGAAGAAGTAGGCGAACGCCCCGGCGATCGGGCCGGTCAGCGTGGCGACGCCACCGAGGATCAGCGCCAGGATGTACTTGATCGAGTTGAGGATCGTGAACGAGTTCTCGTCGATCGTGCCGATCTTGGCCGCAGTCAACCATCCGGACACACCGGCGATCGCCGCCGAGATGCCGAAGGTCAGGGTCTTGGTGCGGGCCAGGTTGACACCCATCACTGCGGCCGCGGTTTCGTTGTCGCGAACGGCAACCATCGACCGCCCGGCGCGGCTCTTGCGCACGTTGCGCACGACGACGTAACAGATGACCATCAGCACCAGCGCGACCCAGAAGAGGTACAACGCCCGGTCTTCGCGGTTGGCCTTCAGCCCGGTCCACGTCGCCGGGTTGATGCGGAACTTGGTCAACGCCGACTCGCCGGTGACCGCGGTGACCTTGCGGTCGATGAACTGCGCGGCGACCGTCGGCCACACGTAGGCGATCGCCAACGTGACCAGCGCCAGGTAGGGACCTTTCAACCGCAAGGCGGGCAGGCCGATCACCATGCCGATCACGAAGCAGAGCACGCACGCTTCGACCAACGACACGAACGGCTTGTTGTCCCAGAAGCGCACCGAGTACCCGAGGAAGAACGCCGAGATACCGGCAAAGGTGGAGTGCCCGATCGAGATCTGGCCGTTGAAGCCGAACAGCAGGTTCAGCGACAACGCGGCAATGGCCAAGGCCATGGCATCGGTGTACTTGCCAAGGTTCGACGGCGACGCCCCACTGACCATCTGCCACACCAGCAGCACGAGCAGGACGGCCACGACGGCGCGGATGATCCAATGCACTGCGCCACCCGAGCGGATCCTGATCGCCATGGTCACACACGCTCCACTTTGACCGACCCGAACAACCCGGCCGGGCGCACCAGCAGCACCACGAGGATGATCAGGAACGCGACCGCGGTCCGGGTCTCGATGCCGATCCAGTCGCTGCCGGGCCAACTCTCCGGATAGTTCCCGACCAGGCTCTCGATCACGCCGAGGCTGAGGCCGCCGATCACGGCGCCACCCGGACTGTCGAGCCCGCCGAGCGTGGCGGCCGCCGACGACAACAAGAACACCGAGAACATCGAGCCGATGCTGACGTTGGTGTCGATGCCCGCCTTCAACGCCCCACCGATCGCGCCGATCACTGCCGCGAGGGCCCAGCTGAACATCAAGATCTTGCCGGTGGGTACGCCGACCAGCTTGGCCGAGGTCGGATTGTTGGCGACGGTGCGCATCGCCAGACCGATCTTGGTCTTCTGGAACAGGGCGAACAGCAGCGCTGTGATCACCAGCACGACGGCGAACACACCGACGCGCTCGATCCTCACGACCACGCCGAACTGCTTCCAGAAGTCCTTCGGCTTGTTGGGGAACAGCGACGGGAACGGCAGGCCTTGCCCGGCCTTCGGGAACAGCAACCCGCTCAACGAGTTCAACCCCTGGAACAGGCCGATTGCGATCACGACCGGGGCGAACGCCGACCGCTTCTCCGCCGGTCGCATCAGACCGACCTCGATCAGGGCACCACCGACGAAGGCGAGCGCAGCCGCGATCGCGATGGCCAACAGCAGTGGCAGTCCCTTGTCGTGCAGCCACCACGCGCCCAGCGTCGAGAACAGCGCCATCTCGCCCTGGGCGAAGTTGATGTGGCCGGTGCCGCGGTAGACAACGACCAACCCGAGGGCGACGAGGGCGTAGACGGACCCGATCGACAACCCGTCGAGCACGTACTGGACGAAGTGCTGCACGACGTCAGGCCCCCAGGTACGCGCGGCGAACCGCGTCGTCGGTAGCGATCTCGGCAGCCGTGCCGGCGGCAACGATCGTGCCGGTCTCGAGCAGGCTGACGTGATGGGCGATGTCGAGGGCCAGGTTGGCGTTCTGCTCGACCAACAGCACGGCAAGACCGTGTTGTTCGTTGAGGCGCTTGATGAGTTGGAACAGTTCCTTGGTGATCAACGGAGCGAGGCCGAGGCTCGGCTCGTCACACAGCAACAGCTTCGGCCGGCCCATCAACGCCCGGGCGATCGCCAGCATCTGCTGCTCGCCACCCGACAGCGTGCCCGCCTTCTGCGCGCGCCGGTCGGCCAGTCGCGGGAACGTCTCGTACCACAGGGCCATGTCCATGTTGACCTCGTGGTCGTGACGCACGTACGCACCGGCGCGCAGGTTGTCTTCGACCGTGAGATCGGTGAACGTGCCGCGACCTTGCGGCACCTGGGCGATGCCGAGGCGCACGATCGCCTCGGGCGGACTCTTGACGATGCTCTGACCATTGAACTCGATCGCGCCCTTGCGGGGGATCATGCCCGACACGGCGCGCATCGTCGTGGTCTTGCCAGCACCATTCGCACCGAGGATCACGGCCACCTCGCCCTCTTGCACCTCGAGGTCGATCTTGTGCAGCACCTCGACCTGCCCGTACCCGGCAGACAAGCCCCCGATTCGCAGCAGCGCGGTCATCCGTCGGTCCCGAGGTAGGCGGCGATGACGTGCGGATCGTTCTGGACCTCGCCGGGCGGACCTTCGGC